>JAHITG010000067.1 GCA_018817865.1 Spirochaetota bacterium | reverse complement strand
ATACAAAAGTGACATACGTCCTTTTGTGGTTCTTCAAACGGGAGTTTAAGGGCAGGGAGGACTGGTATATATCTACCTATCATTGGGGAGGATTCCTCTCTAAGAGATGGGATAATGGATTGGGAGAGGTCCCCCTGACATTTACTCTGAACGGGATAGAATATAATGTTATAAAATATTACCTGACATTTAAAGGCCTTCAGGAAGCATATGAGTCCGGACAGCTTGAGGTCGGCAAACGGATCGATGAAAAATGGAAGCAGTATCATGAAAAAATGGTCGAGGAAGAGATCGATTTTAGAATGACGAAAAAGATCGTTAGAGATTTAAGGACACAGCTGGCGGAAAAGCGGAAGCTGGAAAGCGAACTGGAAAAGAAAGATCAGGAGATACTTTTAGCTCTGAATGATGCCAGTAAACAGCTTAAAGAGATCGCAAAGGATTCTCAGAAAGACGGCACGGTTTCCCTCCGGAAAGTTAAAAACGTTGTAAAAGACCTGCTGAAAAATATAAAGAAATAGCTCTTAAAGCAGGGGCTTATCCTGTCATGGCCTGACGGAGTGCTTTTTTCCATCCCGTGAGAAGCTCTGTGCGAATTCTGTTATTCATTGCGGGGGAGAACTTTTTTTCATAAATTTTCAGTTCTTTTAATTCATCCTGATCCTTCCAGATGCCCGCTTTCAGTCCGGCCATGAAGGCCACTCCAAGGGATGTGGATTCTATAATGGACGGCCGTGCTATGGGAATATTCAGGATATCAGACTGGAACTGCATAAGGAAATCATTGACTGCTGCGCCCCCGTCAACATTTAGCTTTTTTATCTTCAGGGAAGTCTCCTGTTCCATGATCTTTAATACATCATAAGACTGGTATGCCATGGATTCGAGAGCAGCCCGGATGATATGATCACGGTTTGTTCCTCTGGTCAGCCCTGTCAGTATCCCCCTGGCCTGCATATCCCAGTGGGGGGCCCCCAGCCCGACAAAGGCCGGAACAAGATAAACACCGGCATTATTTTTTACGGAAAGAGCTGCCTTTTCACTATCTGATGATCTTTCCAGGATCTTCAGCTGATCTCTCAGCCATTGAATTGCAGCCCCTGCAATGAAGATCGAACCTTCAAGCGCATAACATGGATCGCCTTTACCGTTGACGGCCAGGGTTGTTATCAGCCCGTGATCAGAGACAACAGCCTCATCACCGGTATTCATCATGACAAAGCAACCTGTGCCATATGTGTTTTTGATCTCACCTGTATTAAAACATGTCTGTCCGAATAAAGCAGCCTGCTGATCACCTGCAACTCCGTATATAGGGACACCCATAAGAGAGCGGATCGATTCAACGGTTCCATAATCATCAATGGATCTTTTTACCTCAGGCATGATACGGATCGGTATTCCCATTATTTTACAGAGCTTTTCATCCCATTTTTTTTCTTTGATATTATAGAGAAGAGTACGTGAGGCATTGGTATGATCTGTTGCATGTGTCTTTCCGTGGGTCAATTTCCATACAAGCCATGTGTCGATAGTTCCGAAGAGCAGGTCATTCCGGTCGATATTCTTTACATTTTCAAGGATCCATTTTATTTTTGTTCCGCTGAAGTAAGCATCGACAGGTAATCCTGTCTTTTTTTTAAAAAGGGATTTGTATTTTTTTAATTTTTCACATATTTGTGCAGTTCTCCTGCATTGCCAGACAATGGCATTGTAAACGGGTTTCCCTGTTTTTTTGTTCCAGAGTATGGTCGTTTCCCTCTGATTGGTGATCCCTATAGATGAGATCCTGCCGGGGTGTTTTTTTTGGACTTCATTTACGGTCTCGATCACGGTTTGCCATATTTCCAGAGGATCATGCTCAACCCACCCGGGTTTGGGAAAATATTGCGTGAATTCTCTATACGCTTTTCCGATAATTTTGCCTTTATTGCTGTAGAGGATCGTAGTTGTTCCGGTAGTGCCCTGGTCAATTGCTAGGATGTACATATAAGACTCCTTATCAGGTGAACTTGATCAAAGATAATGTATTTAATCTTCAATAGCAACCGGTTTTTTGAAAAAGATATATTCGGGAAATTCAAAAATGCAGTTGTTAATGCATTTTTGAATTTCACTTAACTTTTTCAATCCTAGTGTATCTCTGATACACTAGGATGAAGATACCGATGCATTTTTAAAGTTTATCTTAACTTATTTAATCCCTGGTTCATTTATCAATGAACCAGGGATTTCTTAACTTCACTTTTTCAATCCCCAATGCATTTAAAAATGCATTGGGGATTCTTAATCTAAAATGCAGTTGTTAATGCATTTTTGAATTTCACTTAACTTTTTCAAAATCTTCTTGCAATTTGATTTTATGTAATTATACTTGAATATTGAAGACGGGCTTGACAATTTATAGTGACCTATTCAAGGAGTTATCATGATCAATTTTGAGAATGTCTTTCAAAAGGGAAAATTCAGGAAGTGTGAACCGGGGACAAAATTGTTTTCTACAGGAGAAATAGTGAGTGAGAATGCGATCAGCATTATCAAGACCGGGCAGGTGGACCTGGTGATCCCTAAAAAAGACGGGGCGAAAATTTCGATCCCATTAGGAGAAGGAGAACTTATAGGAGTACCGGAAGTATATACCGGTTCAAAACGTGTCACTGAGGCTGTATGCAGATCACAGGTTGAATGTTATTCATGGAATGAGTCAGAGTTTTTAGAAGCCCTTTCAATTGCGTGGGAATTATCCCTTTATACTATCAGGTCATTGGCTTCACAATTGAAGATCATTAATTCAGAGTTTGTAGAAAAGATTCACATTAATATTTAATCTATTTTGGAGAAAGAAAATGACAGATGATTTTGATAACGATCTGATAAAATTCGGGTTTGAAGGATCAAAGGGGATCTCAGATGAACTGCTTGAGAAATATGGGAAAAAATATAATAAAAATCAGATCATCATTAATGAAGGAGATGCTTCGGATGATGTATATATTTTGTATGAGGGAAGCTGCTTCGTATTAAAGCGTGTAGGGGAGACATATAAAGTATTGAATATTATTAATCCGGGTGAAGTATTCGGAGAGATGGCTGTTTTTAATGAAAAGATACGGTCTGCAACCGTTGCTGCCAGTGAAGACAATACCATCTGCCTTAAATTTCCAAAAGATGTTTTTATTAATATTTTCAGGATCCATCCGAGATGGGTGGACAAGATCCTGGGGGAAATGTCTGAACGGATCGTAGAGATGGTAAAAAAACTATAAAGAGGTGCCGGGGCTTAACATTATCACTTCTCATTTATCTCCTTTAATTAGATTAATATTGATATCCGAATAAAAGTGATAATGGTAAGGGTCTGTTGCCCAAAGGGATAATATTATCAAATAGTGGTAGTCGCAAGCTTCAGCTTGCGTTTAATGACATTATTGAACCATTACGCAGGCTAAAGCCTGCGGCTACCTTTGTTTAATCCATTTGGGCAACAACCCCTTAAGACCCGGCACCTCTTTATAAGGACGGTGTCATGAAGGAAGATTGTTTTGATGTAGCTGTTATTGGAGCAGGTGTTTCCGGTGCAGCTATTGCCAGGAAGCTCTCTCTCTACAGGTTAAAGGTGACTCTGATAGAAAAGTGTGAGGATGTCTCCTTTGGCGTCTCAAAAGCCAACTCCGGAATAATTCATGCGGGATTCCATCACAAACCCGCAACTTTAAAATCCCGGCTTGAAATAGAGGGAAATCTGATGTTTGAAAAATTTCAGCAGGAGCTGCAGTTTCCCTTTAAAAGAGTCGGCATCCTGGTAGCAGCCTTTTCTTATGAAGAGATGAAGACCGTTGAAAAGCTGTATCAGCAGGGAATTGAAAATAATGTCCCTTTGATCGAGATATGCAACCGTGAACGGCTTCTTGAGCTGGAGCCAAAATTGAACAGTGATGTTTCAGGCGGGCTCTATGCTCCCACCGGCGGTATCATAGAACCGTATCGTTATGTATTTGCGCTGGTGGAATCAGCCATGAAGAATGGAGTCAAACTTTTTACTGATTTTAAAGTTATCAGGGCAGGATATTCCGGAGGCCAATATACGATCACCTCTGCTAAAGGGAGATCTTTGAAAGCGAAATATGTAATTAATGCTGGGGGTCTGTATGCAGATGAAATTTCATCTCTTTTTAAAGCTGAAAAGTATAAAATATTCCCAAGAAAAGGGGAAGAGTATCTGCTTGAAAGAAATTCATCCGGATTTCCAAACCATGTTATATTTCCCGTGCCAATAAAGAATTCTAAAGGGACACTGGTGATCCCTACGGTTGAAGGGACCATGATGATCGGGCCTACGGCCGAAGAGATCAAAGATAAAGAGGATGTTGCTACTACTCCGGAAAATCTGGAAAAAGTTTTTTCACTTGCCATGAAGATGATCCCGTCAATTTCAAAACGGGAGATCATTACCTCTTTTGCCGGATTAAGGCCGGCGATGGAGGGAAATGATTTTTATATTGATATTTCAAAAAAAGCATCCCATTTTATCCAGGTAGCAGGGATCCAGTCACCGGGATTAACCGCTTCACCGGCCATAGCAGAATATGTAAAGGACCTCTTGAAGAAGGACGGCCTGAAACTGGTAGAGAAGAGAGATTATGATCCTTTTTTGAAAGGAGCAATGGTCGTTCGCGGGAGAACTCCGGAGGAAGCCGATAAGCTGATAAAAAAAGATTCTGCATATGGAAATATTGTCTGCCGATGTGAAAATGTATCGGAAGCTGAAGTCACAGAAGCCATAGAGAAAGGACATACGACCATGGATGGGATCAAATTTTATACAAGAGCCGGTATGGGGAAATGCCAGGGGGGATTCTGTACTTATAAGATACTGCATCTGATCAATCAAAAAGCAGGGATATCGATCAACAAGATCACAAAAAGAGGAGGAAGAAGCACTATTGTATACGATACACTATCAGATAAAAATATCAAATAAGATAAATTTAACAAAAGGATTCCCATGCTGGAAAAAAAAGTGAATGCAGTTGTGATCGGCGGCGGTTCAGCCGGAATGGCTGCTGCTTTGAGTATAGCTGAGAAAGGGTATCAGGTGGCCATTATTGAAAGGGAAGATACCCTGGGAGGAATTCTTCTGCAGTGCATCCATAACGGATTCGGTTTGCAGGAGTTCAAGCAGGAGCTTACAGGGCCGGAATATGCCCAGCGATTTGAAGATTTTGTGCACAAAAACAGAAAGATCAATATCTTTCTGGAAACAACAGCTGTTGATATAACCCAAAATGATAACGGCACAAGAGTTGTTAATACCTATTCAAAGAAGCATGGCGTGATCCTGTTTTCAGCTGATGCTGTTGTCCTTGCCATGGGATGCAGAGAGAGGAACAGGGGTAATATTGCTATAGCTGGAACCCGTCCGGCAGGGATATTTACTGCAGGTCTTGCACAGCGGTTGTTGAATATCGATGGATTCATTCCGGGGAAAAAGGTGGTCATCATCGGCAGCGGTGACATTGGCCTTATTATGGCCAGGCGTCTCACCTGGGTGGGTACAGAAGTACTGGGTGTAGTAGAGATCCAGCCCTTTCCTTCCGGTCTGACAAGAAATATCGTGCAGTGTTTAAATGATTTTAGTATCCCGCTCTATTTAAACCACGTTGTCAGCAGGATCTACGGAAAAGAGAGGGTTACAAAGGTCAGGATCACTCCAATCACACAGGACGGCAAGATAGACGAAAAGAAGAGTTTTCAGATAGCCTGTGATACGATCCTGCTTTCGGTTGGCCTTATTCCTGATATGGAGCTGGCAAAGAATGCAGGGGTCCGGATCAATCATGATACCAACGGCCCTTATGTGAATGCTGATCTTATGACCAGCCAGGAGGGTATTTTTGCCTGCGGAAATGCTCTGCATGTCCATGACATTGTTGATTATGTTACAGAAGAGGCCAGACGCTGCGGTTCTTATGTGCATGATTATATACAGGGAGGAAGAGTTAAAAAGCAGGGAAATGTGATACCGGGCGCTAACATTAAATATATTCTACCCAATCATTATGTAACACACAGGAATAACAGGCTCTACTGCAGGCCTATGATCGTAAAGAATAATGCTGAACTTTTCATTAAGATCAATAAAAAGTTTGTTCTGCAAAAAAAATTGAGGCATATTCAACCTTCGGAAATGATCTCGATCGACCTGGAAAAAGATGTTTTTAAGAATATACAGAAGGATCAAAATCATACGCTGGAGGTTTCGATACGGTAAAATAATATCATGGAGAAAAAATTGATCTGCATTTCATGTCCTGTGGGCTGTCATTTAATTGTGGCTTCGACCAGGGACCGTATCACGGTCAAGGGGAATCAATGCAAGCGCGGTGAAATTTATGGAAAAGAAGAGATGCTCTCTCCTAAAAGGATCGTAACGGCAGTTGTTAAGATCAGAAAAAAAGAATACTGCTATATTCCTGTAAAAACAGAAAAACCTCTTTTAAAGAAGTACATTAAACCGCTTTTAAAGGAATTATACAGGTTGGAAGTGGATCTTCCCGTTAAGTGCGGGACAGTCCTCATAAAGAACTTTGAAAATACGGGAATTAATGTCCTTATTACACGAAGCATGAAGAATTAATTAATAATATTTTAATAAACTTAAATTTGACAATTAAATTTTTATTGTTATATTAAGCGTAATATTACACTGTTTATCATTATTTTTATTAACTGTTTGATATAATTTAAGAAACAATAATTAAGGTTTGTTTTATTATATTAAATAATAATGTAAGGAGGAGTTTATGAATAGTTGTGACAAAATCAAAGCGCTTATCCCTCAGTTGGAGCAGGAAGTGGAAAAACTGGAAGGTAAAAAGGTAAAAGCTGCTGCTTCAAGGGTTAGAAAACATTTGATGGAAATATCAAAGCTCTGTAAAGACGGCCGGAAAGAGGCTATGGATGTTAAAAACCGTATTTAAATTTTTATATTTTTAAAAGGTGGATATATTTCCATATCCACCTTTTAAATAGTTAATCTTTTCTTTATATTTAAATTATGTTATTTTAAATTCAATTCTACAGCTTCTCTTCTGCTTCTCTGATACGCCGTTTCAGGTCTTCATTTTTTGGGTCCATCTTCAATGCTTTATTCCATTCATCAATGGCTTTCTGATATCTTTCTTTTATATATGCATCAAGGCCGTTGAAATAGTGTTCTTTGAATTTTTCTTCTTCCCTCTCTTTCCAGCGAACGATCACAATTTCATATTTAATCGGTTCTATCCGGCCGCTGCCGGTTTTAACTGATTTTTCAGTGTTATATACTTTATATGTTATCCTGGATCTTTCAATTCCCTGATCTATGAAAAAATCGAGTAAAGCTTCAGCCTGCTGTCTGGATAAGGTCCTGTTCTCTTTGTCAAGTTCTGTTTTATATACATTAATGATTACCCTTTTATACTCCTCCTCAATGATAACATCACTTACTTCTCCCAGTATTTCATGTCCTGAATCGCCTATCCTTCTTCTGTCAGATGAAAATAATTTATTCTCATATTCCCCGATGTTAATGATCAGCTCTTCACCTGATTCCTGTCGTGTGAATACTCCTGATATTTTCCTTTTTGTGTCAAATTTCAGATCCAGGGAAATAATATGTTTTATGCCTATCTCTTCCATAGGGATCAGAGCATAATTCAGTCTCATGGTCATTGCTGATACTTTATACTGTATACCGGCACCACACGAGAGCTTCTCTGTTTCTTTCCCCACTGGTTTATATCCTGCTCTTAAAAAGAATGTCCGGATAAATCCGTATTCCAGGGCAACACTCGCGATCTCAGAGCTGTCATTCGGGAAGTTGATCTCAATACCCGTCAAGAAGCTGTGATCTTTTGTTTGAAGGAATTTGTATCCGATCCCTATCCGTAAATTTCGAGGGAGGAGGGTCTCTTCAGTCCCGTAAATTATGGGAGAGCCCAGGTTCTGCATGGATAACCCGATCCCCAGATTATCCCGCAGCCCTTTACTTCCCAGATGGACGAAGTCTGTTTTATATAAAGCGCCTATATCAAAGCAGAATGCATTTTTATTTACTTCAACCAGCCGGGACTGGATAAATTTAATATTGAATCCAATACTGAAATTCTGATCAATTCCAAAGAGTTTTAAAGGACTGTTTGCATATCCCAGAGTGATGACAAAATCGCTGGCAGAAAGTTTTTCATTCATCTGATTGCCCAGGGCATCATACCTTTCAAACTCCGGGAGGTAGAATACAGTTAATCCTCCGGCAATATATCCTCCCAGAACACTTTCGGATAATCCGGTACCTGCGGCGACATTTGCAAAGAGTATATCAAGAGGGTATTTTAAAAAAAGGAGGGATACTTCTGTTGACCGGAGTGTATTCAGGCCGGCCGGGTTTACAGTAATCGAGTTGATATCATCCGCTATTCCGGTATAGGCATCCCCTAAGGCCATGGGTCTTCCGCCGTAGGAATCCAGCATCAGGGAAGCGATCCCTGATTCTCCTGTTGCACTGAAAAGCAGGGATTGAGAAAAGCCCCATATTATGATTAAAATTATTTGAATATTTTTTTTAAGATGCATGGTTCAATCCTTTGAATTTTTCGATCGGAACCTCTCTTTAAAACAGGTTCATATTAATTTATCGGTTTTCATTTACCAGATACTTATTTTTTTATTAATGATAAAAAATGCCATTGTAAATAGTAATAGTTTCAGGGTGATATCCTTTTAGAATAGGGCCTCCTCTTTCCATCGTGTCATACTCTTTAATGCCGAAACAACAGTCTTAGCCGGGTTTATATCTGAAGCAGACATGATGAGCAGTGCTGATCGGGCATAGGGTATAGTACCGAAAATCCGGAGAATAAGACTGATGATAGATCCAAAGGTGGATCCTTTAGAAAAGGAATATTAAAGTTTGAAACGATCACTAAATAATAAGACTCTTCTTCCAGGCTTCAAAGAACCATTATAATATCAGAATTATTAGTGATATCAGGATCAGGCCTCCGAATATCACGGCACTTGTTGTACTTAATGCAGCCGGTTCTTCCTCTTTTTCTTCTTCATACTTCAGCCCTTCTAACTGGTCTTTATAACTTTTCTCCAGGTCAATTATCTGATGTTTCATCTGGTTGATCTTATCCTGAAGCTTCTGATTGTCTTTAGCATATGATTTATTATCCTGTTCTACTTTTCCTAAATAGTCCCTTACCATAACGATCATCTGTTTCTTAAGCTCATCTATCTCTTTTTCCTGATTGAAATTATTATCTATGGATTTGTTATCAGCTGAAATAATTATATTTGTAAAGTAGGCGGTTGAAGTTATGTCTTTTTTGTCGTCTTTTACGGCTACGACTTTGTCAATATCCTTCTTGTCGTCTTTTACGGCTACGACTTTGTCAATATCCTTCTTGTCGTCTTTTACGGCTACGACTTTGTCAATATCCTTCTTGTCGTCTTTTACGGTCCCGACTTTATCAATATCCTTCTTGTCGTCTTTTATGGTCCCGACTTTATCAATATCTTTTTTTGTGACTTTTGTTGTTTTTTTGATACTCTTTTTATCCCTCATAGCCAGTATTATTTCCCGGGTCTCCTGCTTTTTCATGAGGGCTTTTAATCTTTTTAGGGCTGAGATCATTCTTTTTTCTATCTCTTTTATTATTTTTGAATGGGGTGTGCGGAAGAGCTTTACATCTCCCCCATGATCATAAACACTGATCTTTTCATTTAGTATCTTTAAAGAGACATCAGCAAGGTTGATAAATTTTTCAAACTTTTTAACATCATTCTGTTCCAGCTGTCCGCTCTCCATATACTGGATACAGGATTCCGCCAGGTTGATATATATCTCCGGGTTATTCTTTTCTTTGTTCAATGCCATACAGTATGCCGTGATCCCGGTATCATATCGCTGCTGCAGTGTTTTAATGACACCGAGGTTGTAATAGTAGTGATCATTTTTAACTGCCGAGTAAAGAGAAGAAGTAAATACTAATAATAACAATATAGTTATTAATTGTTTCATTTAAAATGCATAATAAAAAAGAATTTTTTGTTTTTTAAGTTCTCCGGTCTGTACTATATACTATTATAATACAGATAATTTAAAATTCAACTTTTTTCAGTGAAGACAGATAAAAAAGTTATTTTTTGACATTTAAAAAATTTTGATTACATTTAGGCTTAAAGTATTGTGCCTGTAGCTCAGCTGGATAGAGCACTGGCCTCCGGAGCCAGGTGTCGTGGGTTCAATTCCCTCCAGGCACGAATTAATTTGTTTTAGAATAATTTTAGATGAGGAATTAAAACGTGATTGAAGTGGATTTACATGCTCATTCTTTGTTCAGCTTATGCGGTCTTCATACGATCATAGAGTTACTTCAATATGCCAGGGATAAAGGGATGAAGGGCCTTGCTGTTACAGATCACGGTCCCCTGCTGAACGGGCGGGTAAACAGTGTCTTTTTTGAACGGCTGAAAGATCCGGTTGAAGGGATCATCCTTTTAAAAGGAATGGAATGCAACCTGGCTGAAAAAAGAGGGGTTATCGACTTTCCCGTACAATTCCTGCAGTTTACGGATATCGTGCTTTTAGGGTTCCATCATAATATTGAAAAAGGGTCAGGGAAGAAAGTTTATACTGACATGATGATTTCAGCCCTGGAGAATAATCCGTATGTGGATATCATTACTCACCCTAATGACCCTGTTTATGAATTTGATTTTCAGGCAGTTGCTGAAAAGGCACAAGAACTGGGTATGGTTTTTGAGCTGAATAATTCCAAACTGCTTTTAAATCGTGTTGACAGGAGTAAAATGGAGAAGATGATCCTGATCTGCATTAAAGCAGGATGCAGAATGGCCTTATGCAGTGATACTCATGCGCTTAATGAGCTGGGAAGGGATGATTTCCTGATCCCTTTAATAGAGAAGATGGAAATACCTGAGCAGTATCTGGTCAACAATACCGCCTCTAAAGGATTTCAGTTTATTGAAGAGAGAAGAAAGATTAAAGAAGGATTTAAAATAGAGGAATGATCAGGAAGGCGGTATGCTTAAGATACCCCCTTCCGATCTCCCTTTAAATAAGCTATTCTTTTACAACGTCATTTATTTTTTTAAGAACATCATCAACATCAAGGCCATGAGCGCTGATGCCCTTTTCCAGGCTTTCACCGCTGGCTGCAATACATCCGATACAACCGAGTCCCAATGACTGTAATACTTGAATAGCTTCAGGATATTTTGTGACTACATCCTGAATAGACATTTCTTTTGTTACCATTCTAAAACCTCACATATAGTATATTTCTTTAGAAGAGTATAATACATATTTTTTATTTTTCAAAAGTTTTTTTAAAATAATTGACATGATATGAAATAGTGTTATAATGATAACTGTAATTGATGTGGAAAGGAGGATGCATGAAGACGACTCTCTATTATTTTTCAGCCACAGGGAATTCTTTAAAGGTAACCCGTGATCTGGCCGGTGTGCTGGGAAACACAAAAGTTGTCTCCATTCCTAAACATATCGGGAAATCGATCGATGTTAAGACAGATGCAGTAGGGTTGATCTTTCCCGTTTATATGTGGGGGCCGCCTCTTATCATTGCGCGATTTATAAAAAAGATGAAAGTCAGGAAGGATACTTATGTCTTTGCAATTGTTACTTATGGAGGACTCTCTGCCGGGACGTTACCGATACTGTCGAAATTATTTCAAAAAAAGGGTATCAGATTAAAAGCAGGATTCACCATGCTGATGCCGGGGAATTATACTCCTTTTTATAATGCCATGCCCAAATGGCTTCAGAAGTTTATGTTCAACAGGGAACTGAAGAGAATAAAAAGAATTGCCAATATAGTCAGAAAAAGGAAAAGACACAGGCTGGAACAGACTTTCTTCCTGATAAGCTGGATCCTGTCAGGGCTTTTACATGGGAAGAAGGCCCTTCAGATCCCTGTTATGGATAAAGGATTCTGGGTAGATGAGAACTGCAACAGCTGCCGGATCTGTGAGAAGGTCTGCCCTGTGAAGAATATCAGGATGAAAAACAAAAGACCTTCATGGCTTCATCATTGTGAGCAATGTTTGGCCTGCCTTCACTGGTGCCCGAAAAAAGCGATCCAGTGGGAGAAAAGAACAAAAAAAAGAAGGCGTTATCATCATCCGAAAGTAAAGCTTTCCGATCTGTATTAATATTACCCGTGGATCGGCCATCCTTCCATGGCCCTGGCGATCTCCAGAGTGATCTCTGATAATGTAGGATGCGCAAATAATATATTGGCAGCATCCTTGGCTTTAATATCTCCTTGTTTTATGATCAAAAATTGGTGGATCAGTTCTGTTGCATCCTCGCCCACAATATGGACTCCCAGGATCTTTTTTTGATCATTTGAATAGAGTATTTTTGTGATGCCCTCCCGCTTCTCAATTGCAGTTGCCTTTCCGGAAGCGGCAAAAGGAAAGACTTCCTTTTTAAACTCTATCTTTTCTGATACCAGCCTCTCTTCAGTATATCCGAACCCGGCTAACTGGGGTTCACAGTATACAGCGGATGGAATTGATAACGGATCCAGTCTTTCAGGATTCCTTCCTGCAATGTGCTCTACTGCAATGATCCCTTCTTTTGATGCAACATGGGCAAGCTGTGGAGAATTCACTATATCACCGATCGCATAGACTGTCTTTACGCTTGTTTGATAATTCTGATCCACCGGAATAAACCCGTTGTCAGTCTTTATTCCTATTGTTTCCAGACCGATCTCTTCCGTGTTCGGTGTACGCCCTACGGCAAGAAGTATTTTATCAGCTTCAATGATCTCGCTTCCGTTTTTATTCTCTATGAAGACTTTGCAGGAGT
>JAHITG010000066.1 GCA_018817865.1 Spirochaetota bacterium | reverse complement strand
TTTCCAATATTTATTTTTTAAAAAATGCAGGATAAAGATTAAAAGCAACCTGCACTTTTATTATTTTTTCCAATATTTATTTTTTAAAAAATGCAGGATAAAGATTAAAAGCAACCTGCACTTTTATTATTTTTTCCAATATTTATTTTTTAAAAAATGCAGGATAAAGATTAAAAGCAACCTGCGCTTTTATTATTTTTTTCAATATTTATTTTTTAAAAAATGTCGAATAAAGAATAAAAGTACACTATTTTAAAACCCTCCAAAGATCAGATTTTTTATTGATTTTTAATTTCAACATGATATCTTAACTGTATAAAAACCGTATGGTATATGATGGATATTGAAAAATTATCTGAAAAACTGAAAGCTGAGCTTGTGAAACTAAAACATGAATATGATGTAGAGCTTCCCGCACAGATCGCTGAGGCCAGAGAACACGGTGACCTGAAAGAGAATGCCGATTATCATGCTGCACGGGAAAGGATGGGTTTTGTTAAAGGAAAGATCGCTCATTTAAATGAGCAACTGGAACGTTTACACAGCATTGATCTGTCCAATATACCGGAAGACAATATCGGATTCGGTTCAAAAGTTACCCTTCTGGACCTGGATACAGATGCAGAGTCAACAATCACATTTGTTTCCGAAGGAGAGATAGATCCTTTAAAAGGAAAAATAACCATGGCAACCCCCTATGGAAGAGCCCTCGCCGGTAAAAAACCCGGGGAGGAAGTTGAAGTCCAGATCCCGGCCGGTACAAAAAAATTTCTGATCAAATCTCTGGAAACCATCCATGGCAATGAATTCTCTGCAAAAGAATGATCACTTGATATAGAGCTTGGTTCCCAGCTTTTCAAAAAGAAGTCTGTCTCCAATTTTCTTAGACCTGGCAGCTTCTCTAAGGACTTCAAGGATCTTAACATCTCCCCTGAACTCTACAAAAAAAGCATCATAATGGATCGGAATGAACTTTTTAGCGCGAAGGTCTATAAAAGCCTCTACAGCCTGCTCAGGATGCATATGGCGTCCTGTATATACATACCCTTTTTCCCTGTTAAGGTCACTATCAGGAATATCTTTTTCAGATCCTTTGTTTGAAATTTTGCGAACCTTCCACCCCTGGATCTCCAGAAAAGCAACATCAATTCTCTCTTCCTCTCCGATCTTTTTAAACAGATTCGTATATCCGGTATCACCCGAAAAAAAGATGGTATGGCTCCCTTTTATGAGATAGCAGAATGCTAATGAAGTATCCAGAGAACTGAATATGTATCTTGTACCACTATGGCGTGCCTGGTACGGCCTGATGGTTATTCCTTTATACATTACAGATCGGTCTCCTTTTAATTCCAGATAATTCGTAATTCCGATCTCCTCCAGCACTCCGCCCAGATTCTGAGGTAAAAAATATTTTATGTCTTTATTCTGTTTATGCAGTGCTTTAAGGGTTTCAACATCCAGATGGTCAAAATGGCCATGGGATATCAGGACTGCATCGATCCTTGGAAAGTCTTCCAGTTTGACAGCCGGCGGATTCGATCGAGGCAGAATAATATTTTCACCGTTCCAATTCGGATCAGTCAATATATTAACATTATCAAGATGGATCAGAACAGTGGAATGGCCGATGTGCATAATATAATTCTTTTCGGCACCAAGCACTCCTGCAAGAATAAAAAAAAGAATAGTACAGAGTAAAATTTTTCTCATTCTGATAATGTATTAAAAATCTAATACAATGACAAGGATTATATTAATATATATTAAGAGATATTTACTTCAATAAAATGGTTTAAAAATTTAAAAACTAAATCACAAATGATAATCTGCTAAATGAATAAATTTTAATTGCACATATTTTAGTCATCTTATTAAATGCTTTTTTATGCATAAAATTCATTCATTTTTATTGACTTTTTGGTTATAAAATATATTATATTTTTACAGAACAAAAGGAAAAAATAATGGTCTATTCGGATAAAAAACTGGAAGCCCTCAATTCTATATTGATCTCCCTGAACCACTCCGATTCACCCGAGGAAATGCTCAACTACCTGATCGATAACTGCATAAGGATCACACATGCTACTTCAGGCAGTATCATGCTGATAAATCCTAAAACCGGGATCCTTGAAATAAAAGTAATACGGGGACTTAAAAAAGATGTAATTAAAAATGTGCTCTTAAGGATAGGAGAAGGTGTGACCGGTAAGGTTGCCCAAACCGGAACTCCGCTTTTGATCGGAAATGTCGAGAAAGTGGATTACTATATCAGGATCAGAAAGGACCTTAAATCCGAATTAGCTGTTCCTCTTATCATTAACAAAGAGATCATCGGAGTCTTAAATGTAGACAGTATTAAAATAAATGCTTTTACTGAAGAGGATCTGAACCTTCTGCAGCTGGTCTCTAATATAGTTGTACAGATCCTGAAAAAGGAGAATATCATTTATGAGCTTAAAGACAAGATCGATCAACAGATACTCCTTCTGAAGATCGCCAAAGTACTTGAAGCTCCTACTAAACTGGAGGAGATCTTCCATAATATTATGGATATTCTATCCTCAGCTTTTCCCATCAAACGCGGTATGCTGTTACTTTTAACTATGGAGAATAAACTCCGGATCTTTCAGGGCTACAGATTGAGCGAAGAAGCCATTCAAAAAGGAGTGTATGAGATAGGTGAAGGTATAATCGGGAAAGCAGTAAAAAAAGGGGAACCAATCTGTATAGAGAACATATTCACCAATTCCGAATTCTTAAATAAAATGAAAATACGGCGATCCAACCGGGAAATCAGTTCTTTTTTTGCGGTCCCCATAAAATATAACAATAAAACAGGCGGAGTACTTTCCATTGAAAAAAAATTCACTGATGAGACCAATTTTCAAAGCACCAAAGAGACACTGATCCTTATCTCTTCTCTGATCTCCCATAAGGTAGCCAACTGGGAATTAATGGAGAATGAAAAGAATGAGCTTATTGCTAAAAACCGGGAATTGACGGAAAAACTAGGGATCAAAGATAATGAACCCCTTATGATAGGCAACAATAAAAAGATACGGGAGATCCTGGAAATGATCAAGATAATTGCAGATACTGATGCTGCTATTTTGATCACCGGCGATACAGGTACCGGAAAAGAGGTGCTTGCCAGAAAAATACACTATTCCAGCAATCGTTCATCTCATCCATTTATCGGGATCAACTGTGCAGCGATCCCCGGAAATCTGCTCGAATCAGAACTCTTCGGTTATAAAAAGGGTGCATTTACAGGAGCCGGAACGGATAAAAAAGGTAAATTTGTACTGGCAGATAAAGGAACTATTTTTCTGGATGAGATAGGTGACCTTGATTTCAACCTTCAATCAAAGCTGTTGCGGGTGATCCAGGAAAAACAGATAGAACCATTAGGAAGTGAAAGCAGTATTCATGTTGATATCAGGATCATTACCGCCACTAACAAGGATCTTCCGCAGTTAGTAAAAGAGGAAAAATTCAGAGAAGACCTCTATTACAGGATAAATGTAATATCATTGCATGTTCCTTCTTTAACACAACGAAAAGATGATATACCATTTCTTATTAATCATTTCATAGCAAAATACAATAAAAAATATGATAAGAGGATAAAGGATATTACCCCTAACTGTTTAAGGACCCTTGTCAATTATGAATGGCCGGGAAATATCAGGGAACTTGAAAATATAATTGAGCGGGCTATTATTCTTTCAACCTACAATATGATCGATGAAGCAGTGCTCCCGGAAAACATCATAAAGAGTGAAGGAGATGACAGCCGGCTGGAAAATTTTCTTTTAAAGGAAGTGAAGATCACACCAATAGGCAATATCCATAAAAACATTATGGAAAAGGTGGAAAAATTCCTGATCGATCATGCCCTGATCAGCCATAACAATAAACAGACAGAAGCATCCCAATTCCTTGGTATTCACAGGAACACCATGAGAGAAAAAATAAAATACTTCAATATGCTGAAAT
>JAHITG010000065.1 GCA_018817865.1 Spirochaetota bacterium | reverse complement strand
GGTATTCTCCTATAACTTATTGGTTGTTTTTCTTATCATTAGACAAAAACACTATAAAAAAGTTCCGGATAATTAAAAATAATATATGCATCTATAACAGACTTCGTAATTCTCCAGCTGTTCCTTGATATCTTCCTTTTTTATACAGCCGTCCTTTTATTTAAGTGAAAGATTACAGGTAATAATATAGCGATAATATTTTCTCTTTCCATTTTTTTATAGAAAAATCGCTAAAACGGTTATTGTATAAAAATATGGAAAATAAAAATACAGATGTTACTTTTCCGGATAAGGTCTTATTAATTAGGAAAAGGAGGTAAGGGAGATGGTGAAAACAAGTTCAAAGGTTACGCAGATTACTGTGTTTACGGACAGGGCACAGATACAGCGTTCTGCAAAAGAGAAGCTGACCAAAGGGGAACATCTTCTGCTTTTTGATGACCTGCCTCAGGATATTGAGCAGAACAGCATACAGGTCAACGGAGAAGGTAAGGCTCTCATCAAGGATGTTAAATTTAAAACAAAAGAGCTTTCTCAAATTCCAGAAGCCAATTTTAAGATACTGTATAATAAGAGACTTGAACTGGAAGACTCTCTCAAAGACCTGAATAATAAGATCGAGCATGCCAGGAAAGAAAAACAGTTCGTTGAGAAGATCGCAGAAAGGCTGACACATGCTACTGAGAAGTCAGCTCCCCTGGAACTCAATCCCGATAAATGGGTAAAGATGGTCGGCTTCTACCGGATGAAACAGGACCAGCTGGATATTGAGATAAGCGAAGTAGAGAAGGGAAAGAGAATAGTAAAAGATGAGCTGGATAAAACCGTCCGGCAGATAAATGGAAGCGGAAGCGGGGGCGGTAAGAGCAAGAATCAGGTAGAGGTTATTTTAGAAATGAAGGAAGAAGGATCTATAAAACTGGACCTTTCCTATATTGTGTACGGCCCCGGCTGGTACCCGGTATATGACCTGAGGGTCTCTACCAAAACAAAGAAGATGAACATAACATATAATGCTCTGGTACAGCAGGATACAGGGGAGGCATGGGATAATGTGCATCTCATGCTCTCGACAGCCCAGCCTAATATCAGCGGGCAGCAGCCGGAATTAACACCCTGGCATCTGAATATTTATTATCCGGAAGTATATAAAAGTAATATCGCTGCACCGGCTCCCAGTATAAGTGCCAAAAGAAAGGAGAGTAAAGCCCAGATGTTTGCCGGAAGTGCTGAAGGTGAAGCTGATGAGATAATGGACGCATCTGCAATAGCTGAACCTGAGATGGAGATCCCTGAAACTGTTGTGGAGACAAAAGCAACCTCTGTTGTCTTTGCAGTCAGCGGAACAAACACCATAAAGGACGATAACCTGCCTCATAAAGTAACGATAATGGTCAATGAGTTCCCTGCCCAATTCCGTTACTCTACAGTGCCGAAACTGGCGCCGTATGCATATCTGAAGGCCAAAGTGAAGAATAAGACCGATTATCCCTTTCTGGAAGGTGAGTCCAATGTCTTCCTGGACAGCAATTTTGTAGCCAATGCACGGCTGGACCTTATTGCACCGGATGAGGAGTTCTGGACATTCCTGGGAGTGGATGAAGGGATGAAGGTGGAGCATAAATTCCTGAAGAAATATCAGAAGGATGAGGGTGTCTTTGCCAAGAAGAATAAATTTATCTATGAGTACCAGATACAGATCACCAGTAACAAAAAGTCTGAAGAAGAACTGGTGGTCTGGGACCAGTTTCCCATATCCAACAGTCAGGAGATCGAAGTGGAGCTTTTAGATCCCCAATATAAAAAAGACAGCCCGTCATTAAAGAAGAATGAGTACAACTATCTGGAGTGGTTCTTTAAGGTGAAGCCGGCCCAGAAGATCAAGATCCCGTTTAAATTTTCAGTATCATATCCGCGGGATAAGACGATCAGCGGTTTATAATTGAAGAATAGATTTCCGAAAGAGGAGTAAAAATTATGGATATTTTTGATTTAGCCATGCAGATGGAGAAAGAGGGCGAAGCCTATTACAGGGAAATAGCCGGAAAATGCATGAATGATGGATTGAGTAAAATACTGAACATGCTGGCTGATGATGAAGCCAAGCATTACAGTGTTTTCAAACAAATGAAAGAAGCACAGAATACTGATCTTATTGAGACGGATGTGCTGGCCAATGCTAAGCTTGTCTTTGCCAAGATGAAACAGAGCATGCAGGATTTTGATCCTCAGATCGGACAGGTGGAATTATATGAGAGGGCCCTTGAGTTTGAGAAGACGAGTGAAGACTTTTACATGGACAAGGCCGAAGAAGTTACGGATGAAAAACAGAAGGAGCTTTTTATCAGGATAGCAGAGGAGGAGATAAAGCATTATTTTCTCATTGAGAATATTATTGATTTTGTCCGGAAGCCGGATACATGGATAGAGGATGCTGAATTCAATCACCTTGATGAGTATTAGATTCTATTTAACCTATATAAATAAAAAGCCCGGCAACTTGTGTGCCGGGCTTTTTGTTTTATGCTTTTACTACATTAACAGCTTGTAAGCCTTTAGGGCCATCTTGAGTTTCAAACTCAACTTCCTGGCCTTCTTCTAAGGTTCTAAAGCCTTCGCCCTGAACTTCACTCTGATGTACGAATACATCATCACCTGACTCGGGACTAATAAAACCATAACCTTTCTGGTTGTTAAACCATTTTACAGTTCCTTTTGCCATTATTTACTACCTCCTTTGATAAAATTATAGTAAATAACCGCAGATAAAAAAAAACCACAAGGTATAAAAAAGCTAACCTTGTGGATTAAACTTCTACTCCTTATTTACTACTAACCTGTTAAGTATCTACTACTTACGTGTTGAATGTAATATACAGCATAAATTAAACAAGTCAAGAGAAATATTTAAAATTTATAAATTAGATCTGCAGTTCATATATGAGCCGATAAAAGGTTTTACCAGTCCAAAAGACGTTTCTCACCTTTAAGGGCCCTGATCTCTGCAACATCCTGAGACATCTCGATGACACCTTTGTATTCCCCCTGGTCATCGTAAAGAGGAAAGTACCGTATATGAATGAACATATCCTTCATCTTTATCCAGAATTCTGCAGATTTTTTTTCTTTTTTCTTAAAACTCTCCAGTATCTTTTCAACAATATGAACGCTTCCCGGAGGATGGCAGTTCTGAACAGCGCGCCCTATGATCCCCGGACTTCTGGGAAATATCCTTTCATCCGTAGCGGAATAATACCGGACTTTATCATTCTCATCCACATAGGATATATCCATCGGTAAATTCTTGAAGATCAGGTTTATTATTTCAGGTGTGAGAGAGCCTTCATCCAGATGAAGAGCATTATCCGGCTTAGGTGCGGGAGACTGGGCAGGGGCTTCTTTTGCCATATTTTGTGTGAGGTTGGCATCCCAGATGTTTCCGGGAGTGATCCATGCATACCCGATCTCCATCTCGCCCCGGCGGATAGTGATCCAGTCTTTGTCCGTCAGTTTCCGCATGGCAGTAGGAAAAAGGATCTTCTCTTCCATAAAGATCATACCTTTTATTGCCGAGATCATCTTCTTTACATTGGAATACATGTCAGAATATTTTTTATCACTAAATAAAGAATTAACCTCTTTTATTACTTTTCGGATCTCATCATGTTTCCCCCACATCACTTTTGAGGGGCCGGAAAAACCTTTCTGTTCTAAAAACGGGAAGAGCTGGTTCTCCTTCCGTGCATAATGCTTTTCATATTTTGCCAGCAACTCCAGTTCCGATCTAAAAGCATTCAGCATTTGTTCCGAGGTTTTTCCTTTTGAGAGTTTCTTTCCCAGAGATTTAATACTTTTCAGGACTCCTGCTGCCTTTTTATTTTCTTGTATATAACTGTGAACAGGATGACCGGGAAGCCTATTCTGTCTCTTCTGTTTTGATAAAGAATCTTTAAAGACTTCTACATGTACATCACATAATTTCTGTATCTCCTTCGGGGGGAATCCTTCCTTGATCAGGGAATTCTCCATACCTGAGATCTCTTCAGCACTGACATTTTTTAAGAGAGCAGAAAACTCTTTTTTTACTTCCTGTACTGTTGCGCCGTCATGGAGCTTTTTAATGATCTCTTTTAATTTTTTCTGCTTAATTTCTTCATTCTGTAAATTTTCGCTCATGGCATCCTCCATTCCTAACTGATCTCTTTGATCATCACAAGGATCATTTTGAACCTTTTACCGGCATTGAGGGCGTGAGGGATATTTGCCGGCATGATGATCATCTCGCCTTCTTTTACCGTATGGATCTTTTGATCGATCCGTATCTCTGCTTCCCCTTCCGTGATGATCACCGTGGCATCGAAGGGAGCAGTATGCTCGCTCAGTCCCTGTCCCTTATCAAAGGCAAAGATCGTGATGGTCCCTGTCTTCTTTTCGAGCAGGGTTTTG
>JAHITG010000064.1 GCA_018817865.1 Spirochaetota bacterium | reverse complement strand
TTATCCTTTACCATATAACAAATGTAGCAACAGACCTTCAGGTCTGTTATTGTAAAAATTCTGCTAATTGTTTTTTATTATCTATTTCAAAAGAACCAGAATATGGATACTCTTGCCAATCATTAACCAATCTTTTTCTAACAGGATTATCTAATATATATTTCATAACACTTTTAATATTCTCTTCTTTACGTAAAATATGATCATAATAACTTAACTGCCATAACATTTTACCAGTGTTTTGCTTAAAACAATATGAAGTGACCTGTTTAAATAATTTAATAAATTTATGTAAATCAGCTTGCTCAGAAATACCTTCAGACAAAAAATGCAAATGATCCGGCATAATGCAAAATACCTTAATATTAAAAAATAGTTTATTAGATATTGCTTTTAATTCATTTTTAATAAATTCCACATGACTGTGATCCAAAAAATAGTTCTCATTCTGGTTTGTATTTATAGTAATAAAATACAGATTATGCCCTTTATAAGAGTAATCCCTTAATCTTGGAGATGATTTTTTCTTCATATGTATTTATTAAATCATCTTTTTAACAGGCCTAAAGGCCTGTTTCTACACTATTATCCTTTACCATATAACAAATGTAGCAACAGACCTTCAGGTCTGTTATTACAATACTGTGGTTATTTCTTTAATTCCTGTACAGCCTGTATCACTCGTTCTATATTTTCCATGCTCATTTTCGGATAAAGAGGAAGGCTTAATGCTGATCTGTAGTACTCTTCACAAACCGGGTAATCCCCCTCTTTATATCCAAAATTTTTCCGGTAATAGGGCTGGAGATGAACCGGTATATAATGGACCTGTACTCCGATCTGTTTCTCTTTTTCCAGTTTCCGGATAAGATCAGCCCGGGACATATTGATCTTCTTAAAATCAATATCCACTACATATAAATGATAAGAAGGATCAGTATATTCCCTCTCTTTGGGGCTCTTTATAAACTCCAGATCTTTAAAAGCTTCATTATACTGCTTCACGATCTGCAGGCGTTTCTTGACAAATTGATCCAGTTTCCCCAGCTGAGAGATCCCTAAAGCAGATTGAAAATCAGTGATCCTGTAATTATATCCCAGGTCCACCATCTCATAATACCAGGGTCCGTCATTCTTCGCCATGAGATCCGGATCCCTGGTAATTCCATGAGTTCTTAACAGCTTTAGTCTTTCATAAAACGCTTTATTGTTGGTCAGAATGGCTCCACCCTCACCCGTGGTCATATGTTTAACAGGATGAAAACTGAAAATCGTCATATCGGAATATTTACAGTTTCCTGTCTTCTCACCCTTATAGTGAGAGCCAATTGAGTGACATGCATCTCTGATCACAAAAAGATCATTTTCTTTGGCTATCTTCTGGATCTCTTCCATGTCACAGGGATGGCCGGCGAAATCCACCGGTATGATCAGTTTTGTCTTATCCGTGATCTTCTTTTTTATCTTATCAGGGTCAATATTATGTGAATCTTCCTGTATATCAGCAAAGACCGGTTTCCCGTTATTATAGATCATGCAATTTGAAGAAGCAACAAATGTATTAGGAGTGGTGATCCCTTCAAATCCGGGAGCAAGATCAAGCGCCTTAACAGCAAGATGAAGTGCTGCCGTGCCATTTGAACATACAATTGCATATTTTGCTCCGGTATACTCACATAAACGCTTTTCAAATTCTACTGTTTTAGGTCCCTGGGTGATCAGATCTGATTCCAGAACATCTATTACAGATTGAATATCCAGGGAGTCCACGGATTGATGCCCATAAGGGATCCCTTCGATCTGATAGACATCTTTAACTGGCTGGATCAGTATCTCAACCTCATCATTCTCTTTCAGTTTCTCTTTGATCTCATCCGGGATCTTGATACTCTCTGTATCACTGATCTTTGTTACGAAGTTAAATCTCATTTCAATCTCCTATAGATGAAATTTTGAATCAGCATCCTCTTCATGCCGGACCTCATCTACCTCTTCCTTTTTTCCCCATCCTTTATATAATTTATCAGGAAAATTCAGGACCATTCCCATCTTCTCTTTAGAAGTGTTCTTATATCCGTGAATAACACCCGGAGGAATGACAACCGTAACCGGATTTGACTCCCCAGCTATGATCTCCATGTGATAATTATAAGTATCGGAATTTTTTCTATTATCCCATAACTTAAGAGAAAAATCACCCGGCCCGACAAAAGAAAAAACGTCGGTCTGATGTTCATGCTCGTGCGGTCCGCGGCTTATACCCGGATTAGTAAAAGAGATATAGGACATCTCCGGTTTTATTTTATCAGGCAGCTCATCTATCCGAAAATTCTCAATTAAAAACCCCCGGGCATCGTTATATTTCTGCAGTTTATTGATCTTTACTCCTTTGATCTTTCCTTTTTTAAACTCCATCACCTTCTCCTTAAATTTGAATTGAATCATAACATAAGTGTATTATTTTTATCTCCCACATATAATTATTAGACCACAACAACAGGTCTAAAGACCTGTTGCTACAAAGCTTAAATTAACGATCAGATCATATCTGAAAGAGCCTTATTTAGATCATGTTGCGGCTTCCAGCCGATCTTTTTTAATTTTCTATTATCTCCATAGATATTTTTAACATCACCTTTTTTTATACGCTCTTTCTGTACAGCGATCCTGATCTTTTCCATCCCCAGAAGCTCCGTTAAAGTCATGATTATTTTTCTTATCTTTATTGATCTTCCGGAACAGATATTATATATATCACTTGGTTTTCCTTTGAGTAGTATCTTAAATATTGCATCAACAGCATCCTCTACATGCAGAAAATCCCTCTTTGTCTCTATATTCCCGACTTTCAGAACCCTGCTTTTATTCCTCATCTCTTTTAACTGTTTTATAAAAGAGGAAATAGAGAGCTTCTCCCCTAAATGCGGCCCTAAAAGATTAAAAGGCCTGGCAATAATGATCTTCATATTATGATTTTTATTATAGGCCAGGGCCGTATGAGTGGCACTCAATTTTGATATACCGTAATGAGTGATCGGCTCGCAGGGACTTGATTCCTTAACCGGGAGATCCTTACTTTTCACCTCGCCATACTCCGCTGCCGATCCTATAATAAGGATCCTGGGACTATAATTTCCAACTGAGAGAACAGCTTCATAAAGGTTTATCTTTGTGAAATGATTTACTTTATACAGATCTGTAATATCACGGGAATAATTAATTCCCACCAGGTCAAGTATATGATCAGGTTTTTCCTTTTTTAAAATATGTTTAAGTTTATCAATCTTTAACAGATTGACTTTAAAAAAGTTCTTATTTATTGATCTGTTCTTCTTCTGATCAACATATATAAAATGATATTCATTATTTATCCTGTTAATATACTTAAGTACAGCCCGGCCGATAAATCCGTTTATGCCTAATATTAATATCTTCTTTTTTTCCATTTATTTCTTTAAAAACTCGTGTTTATACTTGATAAAAAAATCATTAGCAACCTGATAATCATCCACCCGGCCGATATCCAGCCAGTAGTATTTATTACAGTCAAAACAGCTGATCTCTTCCCCCTTCTCCTTCATCTTTATGATAAACTCCGGAATATCGATCTTCTGCCCGGGTTTTAAATATTTAAAACATTCCTTATTAAAGACATTTATCCCTACACTCACGTCATAATGATACTTTGGTTTTTCAATATAATCTTTCAAATAGCCATTTTCGATCTCCAGCACACCATAGTCTATGGATACATCTCTCTTATGCGTACCGATCGTAGCGATACTTTTCTTTTTTTTATGCTGGTCTAATATCGCCTTAAAATTGATAGTTGTTAAAAGATCACCATTCATAACAAGAAAATCATCTTCAAGTTTATCCTTTAATAAACTGATCGGGCCGGCTGTACCTAACGGCTTTTTTTCTTCCGAATACCTGATATTTAATCCCAGTTTCCTGCCGTCACCGAAAAAGGCCATGATGATCTCTGCCAGATGGTTGATGGATAAAATGATATCCCTGATCCCGTAATGTTTAAGCTGTTTCAGAAGGATCTCCAGAATAGGTGTTTCCCCTATGGGCATTAACGGTTTGGGTAATGTATACGTAAAAGGTTTTAAACGCCTTCCCTTTCCTCCAGCCAGTATTATTGCCTGCATACGGCCCTCCTTGCTTTAAATTAATAATACATAGAATAGTACATATTATAATATTATTGCAGTTGTTTTATATCACATATTTAATTTTTATATCTCAATAACAGGCCTGAAGGCCTGTTGCTACAACACAATACTTTTTTATATTATAAATGTAGAAACAGACCTTCAGGTCTGTTATTATAACAACTAAATATTATAAATATCCGGCTTGTATTTATCCTGATGGTCCTTTAACCAGTCTATGGTCTCTTTTATCCCGGACTTCAGATCATACTTTGGTTCCCAGTCCGTCAGTTCCTTTATCTTCTTATTGGAGCCCAGAAGCTGCATCACTTCACTTTTCCCGGGACGCACCCTCTCTTTTTCTGTAACGATCTTTGCGGATGGTTCTATCTGA
>JAHITG010000063.1 GCA_018817865.1 Spirochaetota bacterium | reverse complement strand
TTATTTAATATATTTATTTTAATAATCAGCTGTCAGCTGACATTTAAAAATGATAAACGGAGGGTCTTATGAACACAAAAAGATTTATTCTTGCCAGTTTTATTGTCTTTATTCTCTACCAGGCACTTGATTTTCTTATTCATGGAGTGATCCTGGGATCGCAGTATATGGCTATTCAGAATGTATGGCGTCCGGATATGCAGAAGATGATGTGGATCATGTGGATCACAACATGTGCTTTCTCTTTCCTTTTTGTTTATATCTTCTCCAAAGGGTATGAAGGAAAAGGGATCATGGAAGGGGTCCGGTTTGGCCTTGTTGCAGGGCTTTTGATCCAGGTATTGAACTTTAACGGGTATGTTATATATCCCATTCCTCTTCAGCTGGCGATCCAGTGGTTCGTTTTCGGGACCATACAGATCACGATACTGGGATTGGTGGCCGGTCTTATCTATAAGCCGAAGAAAGGTAAAAAATAGACCTTTCAGTTTAAAATAATGAATAGTGTTTCTGATCATCCAGAGGAACTTATATGAGAAAAAAGGTTATTATTATCGGTGCAGGTTTATCAGGACTCTGCACAGGATCATATCTTCAGATTAACGGATATGACACGGAAATATTTGAACTGCACAGCCTTCCCGGCGGGCTTTGTACTTCCTGGAAACGGAAAGGATACACCATTGACGGTTGTATCCACTGGCTGGTGGGATCAGGCCCGGCCAATGATTTTAATCAGTTATGGAATGAACTGATCAATATGAAGAAGATCAAGTTCGTTGATCCTCAGGAATTCTTTACGGTCGAAGACAGGGATGGCCGTAAGATACATTTCTATTCCGATGTTAATAAACTTGAAAAAGAACTTCTAAAGAAAGCCCCTGAAGATAAAAAATTGATCCTGGCTTTTATTAAAGCTGTCAGGAAGTTATCCCGTTTTGTTGTTCCCGTATTAAAGGCTCCCCAGTTAATGGGATTTTCCGATGGTATGAAGATGATGGCACGTATTATCCCCTATATAGGTACTTTTAAAAAATGGGGAAGCATCTCCGGCCGGCAGCTTTCTGAAAAATGCAGGAATCCTTTATTGAAAAAAGCATTCCTTTCCATGTTCGAGCCGGATATGTCAGCCCTCTTCCTTGCCTTTACCCTTTCCTGGATGAACAATAAAAGCGCAGGATATCCGATCGGCGGCTCCCAACATTTTTCAAGTCTGATCGAAAAGAAGTACCTGGATCTAGGCGGAATGATCCATTACAGAAAGCGTGTAAAAAAGATCGTGGTAAAAAATGACCATGGAAAAGAGAAAGCCGGCGGTATTGTTCTGGAGGATGGAACAACTTATAATGCAGATATAGTAGTATCCGCAGCAGACGGTTATTCCACTATTTTTAATATGCTGGGCGGAAGATACATCAATAAAGAGATACAGAATTATTATTCAGGGTTCAAACCGTTTACGTCTTATCTTCAGGTTTCTCTGGGGATCAGGAGAAAATTCGAAAAAGAGCCTCACAGCCTGGTCTTTCCCCTGTCAAAGCGTTTAAGGATCGACAGAAGTACTTCCTGTTCTGATCTTCATGTTCGGATATTTAATTTTGATAATACGGCTGCACCCAAGGGATCCACTCTTCTTACTTTTATGATCTGTACAAAGGATTATGAATACTGGGTAAAATTGAAGAAAAACAATATCAAACAGTATAAAAAGGAGAAGGACCGCATCGCCAATGAGGTCATAGATGCGCTGGAAGAGAGGTTTAAGAATATCCGTTCTAAAGTTAATATGAAAGATGTATCCACACCTGCAACCGTGATCAGATATACCGACAACTGGAAAGGATCTTATGAAGGATGGATACAGACACCGGAAGTGGGATTGAGACAGATGAAAAAGACCTTGCCGGGATTGGATGATTTTTATATGGCAGGGCATTGGGT
Organism: Spirochaetota bacterium; assembly: GCA_018817865.1. GTDB lineage: Bacteria > Spirochaetota > JAHITG01 > JAHITG01 > JAHITG01 > JAHITG01. Next base: position 4,042 of record JAHITG010000063.1, on the reverse strand, counting down.
GGAACCGGGAGGCGGTGTCCCCTCTACTATACTCTCCGGCCGTAACCTGGTTCAGATCATCTGTAAGCAGGATAAGAAAACATTTGGCTCTTCCTGAGATTTCTGATCTTTAGGGTTTCCTTTTATTTATTCAATTTTTTCTTTAATATATTCCATACTTCTTTCGGAAGAATACTTTCCTGGCAGATATAATCTTCGGTACAGGGAAGGGAACACTTTCTGCATCTTATTTTTGGAAGAATATATCGGTGTCGTTTCCCATAGGGGGACCAGGTCAGGGGGTTGTTGGATCCCATGACCACCACGGAGAGGGTACCAACGGCTACGGCAACATTCATGGGAGCGGAGCAGTTCCCGAAAAAGAGGTCGCTCTTTTTAATTAATCCGGCCAGGTAATTGATCGTAGGTGTTTCCGAAGAAAGAATAATATTTTTATTCTTGAGTTCTTTTTGGATCGCCTGCGCAAGTTTGATCTCTTTTCCAGCCCAGCCGATCACTATTTTATATTTATTTAAGCGTAAGATCTCAGATATGATATTTTTAAAATTTTTCAACGGCCATCGTTTATAATCTTCTTTTGCCCCGGGATGGACCAGAATGACCTTATGGTTCTTCAATTTATTCGTCTTCCAGAATTTTTCAGTAAATTTTTCACTCTCTTTACTGATCAGCATCAGGGGCCGGCTGTTTTTAGTCTCTATTCCCAGGGCTCCTATAATATCTTTGAACCGGTCAACCTGGTGCCTGGTCGTATAGACGGGAGCAGAAGCCAGATGATACAGGAGGCTCCAGTGTCTCGGGCCTGAACCAACGGTAAATCTGCTCCTGCTTAATATCGTGATCATGGCGGCCCTGTCAGAATTCCATTTGAGATTAATGCACAGATCAAATCGCTCTTTACGAAAAACGGTTATGCTTTTAAAAAAGTTCTTCTTTATCTCTTTTTTATACTGATCATAATGGATAAAATGATCGATGACATTCCCCCCGGGAAAGATACGGTTTATGGCATTACTTCCCAGGAATGTTATTTCTGCTTTCGGGAAAGAGTTCTTTATGGACCAGATAGCTGTGGAACAGGTAACGATATCGCCTACGGCACCCCAGAAGAGGATCAGGATCTTCTTCACCTTCTTTTTTTGCTGATAACGCTTCCATCTTAAAAAGTGTATCCAATACATTGGCCGGGTAATGCAGTAGATAACAAGCCCTGCCAGGTCCTTGGACACTTCCCGTATCCCGTAATATTGCGGGTATATAAAATAGGGACGAAAAAAATCGAGTACACTTTTTATAGGATATAATATAACAGGGATAATTTTTTTCATGGAATAATTATATTGGTTATACATTTTATTTCCAGCTTTTATTTGATTTTTCTCTCCCTGCTTTAAAAATATTGCTTTTAAATTCTGCAGTATTATTCTTAGATCATGGAAAAGATCAAATTTCCGCATATCCTGATCTACGACTCCTCTGCGGGAAGCGGTAAGACTCATCAGCTCGCGCTTCGTTATCTTCATCTCCTTTTGACCGACCAGAAAGATGTCAAGCGCCATATCAGTAATCTTCTGGCCATCACCTTTACCAACAAGTCTGCCCGGGAAATGAAGAAGAGGATCATCGAATGGATGAAGAGGATCATCCTGGATGAAAGTATCAGTGAAAAAGATAAAAAAAAGAAAATAATCGAGGCTGTGCAGGAGAAGGTCATTCTTGAAGATGAAAAGGAGATGCAGGTGATCAGCCTTTCTTCATCTGAAATACGAAGCCGGATCAGTAATGTATTTGAGGGCCTTTTAAAGAATTTCAGCGATTTCAAAGTTTCTACAATTGACAGTTTTGTTACGCTGATCCTTAAAGCATCCGCTTTTAAACTGGGGCTTTCTCCTGATTTTGAGATCACTCTTGATATGGACCCGTATCTGGACCGGACCATTGACCGGATCTTTCAGGACATTCTGGAGAAAGAATCAGTAAGGAATGTTTTTGATAAATTTATAGAGAATTATTCTTTTATTAAAAAGGAGGGGATAAACTGGTTCCCTAAAGATTTTTTAAAGAAGAACATTAAAGAGATCTGGAAGCAGGTAAAACAGAGGGGAAAGCACATCAGTGTCGATAAGGATGAGATGAAACGGTTTGACAGGGAGAAGATAAAGATCGCCTCAGAGCTGAAAAAAAGTGTAAAGGAATTTTATGCTTCGTTAAATAAAGAGATAGAGGATAAAGGCCTCCTGGTCAATAAGAATTATTTAAACTGGTTTAATAAGTTTTTCTTCACAGAAGATCTGGTAAAATTAAGAAAGCCGGCCGTGAACCAAAAAAGGCTTGAAGAAGCGCTGAATAAAGGGTCAGCGCTTCCATCCAAACTTTTAAGTGCTCAATGGGAAAAGCTTTCTTCAGGTATTAAGGATTATTATATAAAACTTACAAATTATTACTATTTTCATTTGATCGAAATATTTGATCTGTTTGAAGAGAACCTCTATAGAGAAGTACGGTCCGGGAATAATGTGATCCTCATTCAGGAATTGAACGACCTTTTGAACGGGATCCTGATACGCACTGAAGAAGATCCTTCCCTATTGCCGGAATTGTACTATTACCTTTCAGCACGGTACTATCATTTTTTGATCGATGAATTTCAGGATACGAACTTTCTTCAGTGGAATAATTTAAGCATTCTGACCCAGGAAGCGCTTGCCGGCGGGGGATCCCTGTTCATTGTAGGAGATAAAAAGCAGGCTATCTATAACTGGCGGGGAGCTTCCTCGGAACTGATGGATCATATAAAGAAAGATTTTGATGCCGGGTATACGTATCACAGTTCCCTGGATGTGAATTACAGGAGTGCACCCGGGATCGTCAGGTTCAATAACCTGCTCTTTACCGGTGATAATATTGCACGGAGCCTGCTCTCATCTGAATTCCTGGATCAGAACAGGGATAAGGTCATCTCTACCTATCAGGACTGCGACCAGAAGCCTTTTCATTCTTCTGATTCCGGATATATTTATGTAAAAAGGATCGTTCGGAAGAACAGTACAGTGGAGGAGATCGATGATGATATTCGTGATGAATTTCTTAATATCATTAAGCGTATAAAAAAAGATGACCTTTATAATGAGAAAGATATCTGTGTCCTCTGCCGTAAGAATTCACAGGTAAACCAGGTTGTAAACTGGCTCCTGCAGGAGAAGATCCATGTGGAGTCCGATACAACAGTGGATATCCGTAATAATGAGTATATAAATGAGATCGTCTCTCTGGTAGAATTTTTAAATGAACCGGATAATGATTTCGCATTTATGAATTTTCTCTCCGGCAGTATCTTCAGATCCGTTTTTAAAGAAGAACAGGATATTTTCTCCTGGATCCATGGAAAACTGATCGATCAAAAGGAGAAACTGCTCTATAAGTGCTTAAAGGAAGCTTATCCTGAATTTTGGGAAAAGTATTTTTCTGATATCTTTAATTACGCCGGGTATTATCCCGCATATGAGCTTCTCCTTTTCATCATGAAGAAATGGGGAGTTTTTCAGAATTTCAGTTCGTTTGCACCGTATTTTTTAAAACTCCTCGAGGTTATCAAAGGCCTGGAGAATTCAGGGGAGACCGGAATACATAATTTACTGCAAGCTTTCCTGAAGTCAGATAATCAGAATAAACTCTTCCTGTTAAATACAGGGGGGGGCATCGATGCGGTGAAGGTTATGACGCTTCATGAATCCAAGGGATTGGAATTCCCCGTTGTGATCCTTCCTTTTACGGATGTTCCGGGCAGGAATAAAGAAGAGAATATCTTCTTTTCGGAATCCCAAGATCATCTTGATGTCTTTCGCATTACCAAAGAGGATACAGAGTTATCAGAACCGCTTTATCAGATCTATCATAATAATAAAAATGAGAGGCTGATGGAAGAGATCAATACATTATATGTAGGTTTTACCAGGGCTCAAGAGGAATTATACGTTTTACTGCCTGAATCAGTAAAGACAGATAACCGGGTCATTGATCTTATTTTTAACCATGATGATTT
>JAHITG010000062.1 GCA_018817865.1 Spirochaetota bacterium | reverse complement strand
TTGCAGGAACATCAAGAAGTATGCACCACTTCCGAACCCGAGATTGACATTGACTTATCAGGAGTAAAGCCCGAAATAATACTTTTTGCGGACAAAAAGCAGTTTGGCCAAATATTTACCAATCTATTCAAAAATGCAATAGAGGCTATGGATCATTCGGGGTCAATACGAGTTCTTTCCAGCTTGATTAAAAAGGGCAATTCCTCTTATTGTCGTATTCAAGTGCAAGACGACGGACCAGGAATTTCTCCCGAGAATTTCGAAAAGGTGTTTAATCCTTATTACACTACAAAGTCCACAGGGACGGGATTAGGCCTTTCTATTGTTGAAAGAATTGTCTTTGACCACAAAGGCAGCATCTGGTTTGAATCCCAACTGGGTTATGGGACAACATTTTTCTTAGACTTACTTATGGAGAAAAACCATTGAACCCAATTTTAATCATCGACGATGAAGAGGGCATACGCAATGTCTTATCCGATATTCTGGTTGACGAAGGATACTCTGCTCTCACTGCCCCTGACGGACTGGAAGGTCTTCGGCTCCTCAAGATAGAGGTTGTGGAAATGATTTTCTTAGATGTCTGGATGCCACAAATGGGCGGGCTTGAAGCCCTACAGAAAATTCGCGAGCTTTACCCTGAACTCCCGGTGATCATGATTTCTGGCCATGGAACCATAGATATGGCCGTTAAGGCCATAAAATCCGGTGCTATGGATTTTATTGAAAAACCGCTGTCGTACGACCGAGTTTTAACCATTGTTCAAAACGTAAAGAAGATTTCTGATCTTAAAAAGGAAAATCGCGAGTTAAAAAACAACCTGTTTTTTGAAGACCGAATGATTGGAGAGAGTAAGCCTCTCAAAAAGATCCGAACCATCATAGAGCAATGCGCCCCCTCCGATAGTCGAGTATTGATTTTAGGAGAAAATGGAACAGGGAAAGAACTGGTGGCAAGGGAAATTCACCATTGCAGCAATCGTTCTCAAAAGCCCTTTGTTGAGGTTAACTGCGCAGCAATACCAGAGAGCCTGATCGAGAGCGAACTCTTTGGCCACGAGAAGGGAGCTTTTACCAGCGCTGTTTCCCGACGCAAAGGAAAATTTGAATTGGCCGATGGTGGAACCCTCTTTTTAGATGAGGTCGCAGATATGAGCCTCCAGGCACAGGCCAAGGTCTTAAGGGTCACTCAGGAAATGAGATTTGAAAGAATTGGGGGTGAAGAATCTTTATCTGTCGATGTGCGAATCCTCTGTGCCACCAACAAGAATCTGCAACAGGAAGTAGCGGAGGGACGCTTTAGAGAAGATCTCTTTTTTCGCCTCAACGTCATTCCCATTACAGTTCCACCACTTCGAGACAGAGTAGAAGACATCCCCCTCTTAGTTGAATACTTTTTGAATAAATTTGCCCAAAAACAAAGAATCAAACCACTGGTGTTCGATGTAGATGCCCTAAGCTTTATACAAACCTACCCTTGGGCAGGAAACATACGCGAGCTGAAAAATTATTTAGAAAGACTGTGCATCATGTCTGATGAACCTCGAATTAACCTTGAAGTAGCAAAAACTTACTTAGGTGAAGTATCCGCTGAAAAATCTCCCTGCTCAGACCTAGAAAAATATCTCGATCTTCCCTTGAATACTGCAAAAGATGCCTTTGAGAAGGCTTTTATCGAAGAAAAATTCAAACAGAACGAGTATAATATGACAAGGACGGCCCATGTGTTGGGTTTGTATCCAAGCAATCTGCATAGCAAGCTTAAAAAATTCGGCATTGAAGGTTCTAAATGAAAGACCTAACACAAAAACAGAATGAAGTACTTCAGTTTATCAAAGGGTATATTTCTTTTAAAATTACCCCCGCCGTTTCCCCAATTACCAAGAACGCTTACGGAAACTTTATTTACCTTTTGAATGTATGACCAACCGCCCCGAGGCGAAGCCCAACATTTACAAGCCCCGCCTTTTTCCGGTCCGGTTCGATCCGCGACAGTTCCCCCGGCTTCCCCGATCATAGCCTTTTCATACAGAAGCCGGTTTTCATAGTGAGCAATCCACCTGTCACACCAGGCAATAACGTTCTTTTTTGATGGGAGGGAAAGCGCCTTTGCTTGCTCCGGCGTGATTATTTCGTCACTTAATGCGCTCCATAAAGACTGTTGGCCCTCATATTGGCTTTTTGATCCGTCCCGTGGATATTTCTCCAGGGTAAAACAGGTTGAATAATGATCAAAATAATAAACAAAGCAGTTTGACAGGTAATATCAAATAATAAGGTACAATAACACGGAGGAAAAAAATGAAAGAATTATTTATAAAAGGCGGGCCGTTAGTATACGTGATCTTTTTCTTTTCCATATTAGGATTAGCGGTCGTTATTGAGCGTTTCTATTATTTTTTTAAGACCGAAAAGGGTGACAATAAAAACCTGAAAGATCAGATAAAGGCCTACATTAAAAATAATGATATCAACGGAGCTAAAGCTGTCTGTTCAATGAACAAGAGCTCGGTTTCAAAAGTCATCCAGATCATTCTGGATAATATTAAAGCCTCCAGAACTTCTTTAGAGGAAAAAATAAAAGAAGTGGCACTGGAGCAGATATCCAAACTGGAACGATATATGTGGATCTTGAAGACCACAGGTCATGTTACTCCATTACTGGGGTTACTGGGTACGGTCACCGGCATGATGAAGACATTTAACGTCATTGCAGCTCGCAGTATCGGTAATCCGGAAATGCTGGCAGGAGGAATATCTGAAGCCCTGATCACAACAGCAACCGGGCTATCCGTAGCAATACCGGCAGTGGTACTTTTTAACTATTTCGAAAAAAAGATAGATAATACCATACATGAGATGGAACAGGCATCTGTGGAATTCTTAAATATTCTTGGAAGGTGAAAAATATGAATTTTCAGCAGTTCAAAAGGGATAATAAACAGAGTTTTGTACTGGAGTTAACCCCTCTTATTGATGTTGTCTTTCTTTTATTGATATTTTTTATGGTAAGCACTACATTTTCAGAACAGGAGACCGGGATCAATATTAAATTACCCGGATCAAATATCAAAGAGGTTGTGGAAACAAAGGAGATCATTGTTTCACTTACAAAAGACAAAGAGATCTATATTAATTCTCAAAAAGTCTCCCTGAATAATTTCAGCAGAGTGTTGAAAAATTCCTTACAGTACAGCAGGAAGGATAATGTCATTATCAGAGGGGATAAATATGTTGATTACGGCTTTGTTGTAAAAATAATGACCATGTCAAAAAATGCAGGGGCAAAAATACTGGATATTGCCACGGAATTGGAAAAATAAAAGTAAAATGATTTTAAAAATAGATAGAAATTTTAAGAACTCACTTATTATTGCCTTTCTGGCTCATGTTCTGCTATTTATCCTGTTAATTCCCTTTATAGATCTAAAATACCTGGGAGTAGAAAAAAAGAAGGAATCAGACCGTATAAGGGCCCGGCTTGTCCAGCTGGTCAGGGATTCGGGCGGATCACAAAGCCGGGACCTGTCATTGCTTCAGAAGAGCGGATCAGCTCCTGCGATCCAATGGCAGTCTAAAAGTACAAAGATACAACTGGATGAGAATTTACCCCGTATAACTATCCCGACAATTCAGGAATCCGACCGTTCTTTTCCGGAACAAAAAAAGCAATTTAAAGAGGATGAAATAAAGATAAAAAAGACAGGAGAAGAGGCGAAAACAGCCGGCGAGGAGATAGATATAAAAATAAAAGAGGATATGTCTAAAGATGCCAAGCTCAGCGCAAAGGGGAAAGACTTAGATGGTCCTGGTGAATCCCTTCAAGGCGAGATCGACAAGATCAGTAAAGGACCGGGTACTGATAATAAAATGAAACCGGGGACAGCTCTGCCGGGAGGATTATCGATTGACGGGATCGTTGATGGAAAAGGTGAAATCATTTGGGATGAAAACAATAAAATGCCGGAATATCCGGAAGAGGCCAGGAAAGCGGGGATGGAAGGGGATGTCAGACTCCGCTTAACCCTGAATGTAAAAGGAGAAGCGACACAGATCTTCATAGACGAGAAAAGCGGTTATCCTTTGTTAGACCGGGCAGCCAGGCTGGAGGCAAAAAAATGGAAGATCTTTATAATGGAAAAAGGACTGGCCAGGCCGGGTATAATAAAGCTGACCATCACATTCAGATTAAAATAACCGGGCAGGGCCGTCACCTGTTCCTTACTTTTACACTTTATAAAACCTAAAGACCAGGAATTTTTTTCAGGGACGGGGATCCGTTGAAAACCTTAAGCCTGAAAGCCATGGGTTTTTGGAACCTCATAAACTTCACTTTCCAGAAACCTGCCAAATTTTTCATCAAATTTATCCGGTATTTTTAAAAAATGAACGCCTATCCTATAGAGGTCCATACTCTCTTTTTCTTTATATATCATTCTGCATTGAATTTCAGCAGGTTGTTTATCCTTCGGGAAACGGAGGAGGCATTTGAATTGTTTTCTTTTAATGTCTTTATATGAGAAAAAGGACATCCCTCTTCTGGAAATGTTCGATAATTTGAGTCTTATTTTCGGTTCATCCGAAATTTCAGAGATATTAACATCCAATTTTTCAGGATGCCGGATCCTGATAAACCTTCTTTTTTCCGACATGATCCTTTGCCGCCCCATTTTTTTTGCCGTATAAAGGGCCTTATCCGAGGCGCCTATTAATTCTTCTTTGGTCAGTCCGTTATAGGGATAGCTGGCTAATCCCGCGCTGAAGTTAATATAATATGAAAAGTTCTCATCCAGGTCCGGCAATGTAAAACGATTATGGGAGATCTGTTCCTGAATTCTTTTTACGATCCTGATGGCCTGCTCAGTATCAGTTTCCGGAAAGATCATTAAGAATTCATCACCGCCATACCGGCCTACAATATCCAGATCCCTTGTATTTTTACCGAGCAGGGATGAAAAAGATTTCAACATTTCATTTCCATAAACATGGCCGTACCTGTCATTGATCTCTTTAAAGTTGTCCAGATCGATTATCCCGATGGTCATTTTCAGATCATATCGGCCGGCCCTGCTGATCTCTTTTTCAAGGATATGCATAAGCCAGCGGTAATTAAGGCATCCGGTAAGGCCGTCATAGTAGGCGTCCTTTTCCAGTTTTTCCTTTATTTTCTGCTCGCGTCCGCTGAGGTATCCCACGGTAAAGCCTACAAAGGCATATATCATCAGCCGGATAACAGCTCCTTTCATGACCAGGTCCCTGAAAGGCCAGTTCTGGAATATATTGACTTCTACAATGAAAACAGCAAGAGAAATAAAAGCCATGATCAGTCCGCCTTTGATCCCGAACCATATCCCTGCAAAGTAGATCAAAATAATGTAAAGATAACCTAAGGATAAGCCAAAAGACTGCAGTAAGTTCCTTGTTATGATCAATGCCAGAGTTGCAAGACAAAGAAGTACTATTCTGAAAAAATTTTCTGACAAAGACCTGCAGAGCTTATTTATGATCAGCAAAACAGGTTTAATTGAGAAAAAATAAAAAGGATTGATGATTTTTATTAATTTGATTCTGTAATTTAATTCCCTGATCTTCATATTTTCCGGCTGGCAGTTAATATCCCCCTTCTTATCAATAAAACATAATGTTCAATATAAAAAAAAAGTCAAGTTTTTTTTTGAAAAGGGTTGGCCGGAAAACCATAAAATGCATTTTTTTATGCATTTTATGGTTTATCTTCTCTTTTCAACCCAAGTGAATCTCTGAAGCACTTGGGTTGAAAAAGGGTTGGCCGGAAAACCATAAAATACATTTTTTTATGCATTTTATGGTTTATCTTCTCTTTTTCAACCCAAGCGCATCTCTGATGCCCCTGGGCTGCCCCTGGGCTGAAAAAGGGTTGAGAAACAAAAAACCATTGACAAACTGCCTGAAAACAGTAGAATTATAGAAACATGAGAAAAGGATCCCGGTTCAGGCCGGACTTTTTAGGAGAAAATAAAATTAAATGATTCGAAATATAGCCCTCTGGCTGGAAAACACACTTCACCTGTCAGGAAAGATACAGAATGACTTGATCAGTTCGATCATTATCATCCTGGTACTTTTTTTTATACGCAGGCTGGTTCTAAAGATCGCTTTCAGGCGGGTAAAAGATGTCCGGAAGAGGTACAGGTGGAGGAAAACCTCAGCTTATACTGCATTTATTTTCGGACTTATTTTTATCAGCCAGATCTGGATCAGGGGTTTTAACTCGCTTTCGACTTATCTCGGCCTTCTTTCCGCCGGTATTGCCATTGCTTTAAAGGACCCGATCGTTAACCTGGCCGGCTGGGCTTTTATCATCTGGCGAAAACCTTTTGAAGTAGGGGACCGTATTGAAATTGGCGGCCATGCCGGGGATGTTATCGACCAGAGGATATTTGAATTTACTCTCATGGAGATCGGCAACTGGGTCCATGCTGACCAGAGTACCGGCCGGATCATTCATGTCCCCAACGGGAAGATATTTGCCGAAGTGATGGCCAATTACAGTAAGGGATTTCAGTACATCTGGAATGAGATCCCTGTTTTGATCACTTTTGAGAGTGACTGGCAGAAGGCTAAAAAAATACTTATTAGTATCGTAAAAAAGCATTCCGAGCATTTGACCGCCTCGGCTGAGAAAAAAGTGAAAGCGGCTTCAAGGAAATTCATGATATTTTTTTCCAATTTAACCCCGACTGTTTATTCGGCTGTAAAGGACAACGGTGTTTTATTGACAATGCGGTACCTTTGTGAACCCAGACAACGCCGGGGCAGTGAGCAGGCCATCTGGGAAGATGTTTTACAGGAGTTTTCAAAATATAAAAGTATTGAGTTTGCCTATCCCACAACCAGGTTCTATAATAACCTTTCAGAATCGAAAAATAAAAAGAAGAAATGATCTTTTTAATTGAGCTGTATGCATAAGTCTTGAAATTCCGATAAATGAACGAGTATTATAAAAAAAGATTTTTTACTATAATATACTATCTCTCGACTATCTGTATCATTAGCGGGGTCTTTTTACTTCTTCCGGTTTTAATAGGCCTGATCTACCGGGAACCGGCTTTTGAAAAATTAGTCAAAGGTTTTCTTTTGCCGGGTACAGCAGGGATCTTTCTTGGCTTGATCGGCCGTATAATTACAAAGCCGGATCAGTTATTTCTAAAAGATTCCATGTTTATCTGCGCTTCTTCCTGGGTGATCCTGACACTCCTGGGCGGAATTCCCTATGTTTTTCTTTTAAAGACAAGCTATATCAACGGATGTTTTGAGGCCATGAGCGGTTTTACAACAACCGGTATCACGGTCCTGACCGGCCTGGACCATATGCCCAGAAGCATACTCTTCTGGCGCGCTTTAACTCAATGGATAGGAGGATTGGGTATCCTCAGCATGTTCGTCATCCTGGGATTTAAAGGGGGAGCCTCTCCCAGCAAGCTTTTTATGGCAGAGAGCCACAAGATCAAGGGGGCAAAACCGGCTCCGGGTATCTTTCATACAGCCAAGGTATTATGGAAGATCTATATTATATTCACTCTGGCTGAGATCACCCTTTTGATTTTTTTACGCCTGGACCTTTTTGATGCAGTTACTCATACTTTCACCACGATCTCAACAGGTGGTTTTTCCATCTATGATTCTTCCATCGCTTATTTCCGACAGGCCGGCTATATTCACCATCATTTAATTGAGGTCGTTATTATTATCTTTATGATCTTGGGAGGGATGAACTTTTTAACACATTACCGCATCCTGAAGGGTAACCTGAAAGCTTTTTTCGATTCATCTGAAATGAGGTATTTCTGGATGATCATTTTATTCGGAATCTCTTTTATCTTTCTTCGGGCCATGATAAATACAGATATAGTAAGCTATCAGTATAATGGAGTTTCCGCAAGCGGGGTGAAGGCCATATTGCTTCACATAAAAGATATAACTTTTCAATGTGTATCAATTCTGACAACTACGGGATTTGCTACCCGGGATATAAATGAAGCCTATTTCGGGGCTTTTGCCAGGCAGATCTTTTTAATATTCATGGTGATCGGGGGCTGTGCCGGTTCAACAGGCGGCGGAGTTAAAGTTATCCGGATCGCTATTTTAACAAAGCTGATCAGGAACAGGATTTACAGGATCGATTCCAGCCGGCTGGCCAGACTGCCGTTGACAATAGACGGGCAGATCATTGATGATGATGAGATCAAGCGTGTTTTTACCATTTTTTTTGTATGGATCCTGCTTTTGATCGCCGGCGGTCTGATAACGGCCTTCTTCTCGAACCTTTCAGGCTGGCAGAGCTTTTCCGGAATGTTCTCTGCTCTCGGGAATATCGGTCCGTGTTATATTTCGGTCCGGGAGATGATAAACCTTCATCCGGTGATAAAGCTTACGTATATAACAGGCATGCTGGCCGGGCGTCTGGAGATCATTCCCATATTGATCTTTTTTAACCGCAGATTCTTTAAATAGGAGGTATTGCATGTTCATAATAATTGCCGGCGGAGGGTCCCTCGGGACGGAACTTGTTAAAAAATTGTCTGATGTAAAAAAAGACATTGTCCTTATTGATAATGAAAAAGAGATTTGTGATGAGATATATTCCAATTATGTTGTTGAGACCATCCATGGAAATGCAACCAATGTATCTGTCCTGAAGGCGGCGGGAATAGAAAAAGCCACTCTGGTCATTGCCACCATGAGAAATGATGCGGATAACCTGGCTTTTTCCGTGCTGGCTAAAAGCTTTGCCGTACCTGAGATCATTGTCCGCATGAATAAAAAGAGTTATCTGGAAGCCTATAAAACAGCCGGAGCCACAAAAATATTGAATGTAGTGGACTCTTTAGTACTGGATATCCTTTATCAGATCGAGAAATCGAAAATAAAACGGGTGGCACAGCTCGGGAACGGGTCTGTGGAGATATTCATCGTTAAAATACCTGAGAATGGAAAGATTGTGGGGAAGACCATCTCTGAGATCGCTACCAGTAAGAGGTTACCTGAAGAGAGTATCATTTTGGGGATATATGATGAGAAGGAGAACGAGTTCAAGGTAGCCAGGGGCACGACTAAGATACCGGGAGTCAGTGACCTTTTTGTCCTGACCAAACCCGACCTGGTGAAAAAGACCGCCAAGTATCTGATACGAAGCTGATATACCACAGAGACTCAAAGGACACAAAGGGAGAATACCACAGAGGCACAGAGATATAAAAGGAAATTTAAATTATCATCCCCCAGTTTGACTGGGAGGATCCATAAAAAATCTAAAAGCTATAGACTAAGTGTTTTCTT
>JAHITG010000001.1 GCA_018817865.1 Spirochaetota bacterium | reverse complement strand
CATAACCCTCATCCCATCAGCTATTTTAGCTTCAGGGCTTATGATCATATCCTTATTACTATTTTCTATTGCGATAATTCTGGAGAGTATTGTAAGGATTAATAAATCAAATTTTGAATTAACTCAATTAAGATATAAAAAATAACACAAAAGCATAAAAGGTTTCGATTCTTGAAGGCTTGTTTGGAATTATGGGGTCGCATTTTTTCGGTCTGTTGCCCAAAAGGATATTTCTATAAAATAATGGAAGTCGCAAGCTTGTGCGAAGCCTACCCGAAGGGTGTAGCTTGCATTTAATTGCATTATTTAAACATTACACAGGCTATACCCTTCGGGTACAAGCACCCTGCAGCTACCCTCGTTTAATCCTTTTAGGCAACAGGCCGAAAACAGTTGGAAAAAGTAAGCGGGGGAAAAAAGTATCTAAAAGAAGATTCAGAAAGAAGACTTTGAATATGAAGTCCTCCTTATACGATGGAAGGAATTCGAAGAAGAACAGTTTAAAGAGCATTACTTCAACGGGATGGATTCCTTTATAAAAGAGGGATATTCGAATGCGATCCGGGAGTGGGAAAAAGCACTGCAGCTTGACCCTGAAAACGACGAAGTAAAGAAACGAATTAAGGATGCCAGGATACAGTTAAAACGAAAACAGTCCAGATAAAGTTTCTCTTGAAATATGAATACAATATAATATCTTCTCCCTATCATGCTGAAAGGTTTAAAGATATTTTTTACTCATTCTCATCTCATACCCTTTTATATGATCTTCTTTATTCTTCTCTTCTATTTTACAAAATTCTCCTATAGTAAACTGAAACTTACAAATGAAAAAACAAAAAAACTGCTCTCCATCATCCGCACTGTCGTATGGGGACTCATGATCATAATATTTATTAACCCCCTGATCCAGTATTATTTCATTAAAACCGAAAAAAGCAAAATAGCCGTACTGATAGACAACAGCTTAAGTATGATGATCAAAGATAAAGACGATGCTACACGATTTAACAGGGCAAAGGACCTGCTCAAGCATAAGGTCTTTAATTCATTAAATAACAGATTCGATCTGCAGTACTTCCTTTTTGACAGCGCACTGAAACCGTCTGACCCGGATACGATCGAGAAAAGCCCTTCCCCTGACGGCGGCAGTACAGATATCGGGAATGCCCTTTTAAGGATTTCATCCACCCCGGGAAGAAATCTTCAAAGTATAATCCTGTTAAGTGACGGTATCAACAATGTCTATCATAACATGGACCGGACAGCTGACAAACTGAATAAGAATAAAATAAAAGTATTTACTTTTCAGCAGGATGAAAATGAGAACATAAAAGACATCTCCCTGATGCAGATAGATCATCCCATGGAAATAAATGTCAACACCCGTTTTTATCTACGGGTTAAAGTAAACTCTATTCAATATCAGAACACAACCCTTCCTATACAGATCCTGCTTAATGATAAACCGTACGGGAATACCTCAATAAATGTTAAAAATGGAATAAATATCCTCTCTCCTTCAATGACGCTGAAAAAGATCGGTGTAAACAAGGTTACTTTAAAGGCGATACCTCTCCCCGGAGAATCGATCCTGTTAAATAATTCCAAATCGATCTTTATCCGGGCTATAAAGAATAAATTCAAAGTATTACTGATCTACGGACAGCCGTCATTCGAATATAAATTTTTGAAACTGGCACTGGAGACTGATCCCAATATTATAACAGACGCTTTTTTTAAACTGGGGAAAAGCCTGACAGGAATTGATGATGTCATGAAATATGACCTGATCATTGTCGGGAACATTAAATACAGGGACATCCCTATGGCTCTTACCGATAAAATTGTATATTATGCAAATAATAAAAACGGGTCCCTGCTCTTCCTGGGCGGAAGATACGGCTTCAGGAACGGGGACTATCATAATTCAAAATTCAAAGATATTATCCCGGTCACTTGGAATACAACAGGCGAATTTCTAAAAGCAGATTTTACGATCAAACTGACCCCGAACGGATTGAACTCTACAGCCACTCATCTTATAGATGATGTAAATGAGCTGCAAAAATACTGGGACAACCTTCCGCCCTGCAATCTGGTGAATACAATTAAAAAAGTTAAAAAAGGAACGGATGTTCTGGCTGTGCACTCTAAATATCCGGAAATGATCGTGCTTGCCGTGGGAAAGATCAAACGCTGCCGGGTCGGAATATTTTCCGCATATCCTTCCTGGAAGTGGGGTTTTATTAATATCGGAATGGGATACTCTGAGAATCCATTCAATATATTCTGGCAGCAGTTTGTACGCTACCTTATAAACATGAATCTGGATAAAGTCAACCTGACAACCAATAAATTGATCTATAAAAAAAATGAGGACATTTTTGTCACATCGTCTCTTTTTGATAAGAATTTCAAACCTGTAAAGCGGAGTAAAATACAGGTGGAAATACTGAAAAAAGAGGCCGGTAAGTATAATTATAAAAGCGGATTTGATCTTTATCCGGGGGCGGCAACAGATGGGTATTATGAATCCATCATTAACCGCAAAGAAGCCGGGGAGTACAAATTAAAACTCAATTCTCCTCCTTTTAATGCTGAGACTCTCTTCCTTATACAGAAACCGGAAGAGGAGCTTTATCAGCTGAGATCCAACAATCAATTGCTGAAGTTTCTATCGAAAAGCACAGATGGTGAATTCATGAAAGCCGGACAGATAGACCGTATCAGTAAATATATTGAGTCAAAGAATATTAAACGAAAGATCCATCAGGAGATAGACCTCTGGCCGAACTGGTTTTTGCTCTTATCTGTTTTAAGTGTTTTAACAACAGAATGGTATATCAGAAAGAAGAATGGCCTGGCTTAAACAAAAATATTGACAAGTAAAACAGGAAGTCTATCATAATTATATGAAGACCATGATCATAATTATATTTATCCTGATCATATTAATGCAGCCGGTATATTCCAGGGAAAAACCGTTCGGCCCCTGGGACTCGAAACTTGTTACTGTTGAAAAGAATCCTATGATCTCTTACACGGAAGTACCCTCAACAGCCTCCTGGATGTTCAATAGATTTATCAGAATATTTCAGATCTATATCAGTCCTCAGGACGGACCGAACTGCAGGTATTCCCCCACATGTTCACGATATGCCACGGAGTGTATTGATCAATACGGGATCATAACAGGTACGATCATGGCAGCAGAC
The DNA here is from genome assembly GCA_018817865.1 of Spirochaetota bacterium. GTDB lineage: Bacteria > Spirochaetota > JAHITG01 > JAHITG01 > JAHITG01 > JAHITG01. The sequence goes on along the minus strand of JAHITG010000001.1, from coordinate 105 downwards.
AGGTACATGAGGTGTAATCCCTTTGGGACATGGGGAAAAGACCTTCCCCAAGATAATTACATCTTCAAATAAATAACAAACGAAGTTCTAATGAAAATATTTCAT
>JAHITG010000061.1 GCA_018817865.1 Spirochaetota bacterium | reverse complement strand
CTACATATTATATTTTCAATTTATCCATTTCAGATTACAGCTTATATACTATTATGAAAAAATTCAGTAAAAAGAGATCCATAAGTTTATTCATTGAAATATGTGTGAGTATTGTTATTCTTATCTACCTGTTTACAAAGATCGGTATTAATAATATTTATTCGCAATTGCTTAACAACTCTGTTTCTATTATCCTTTTTATTCTATTTATTCTTTTTTTAATATTTATAATAGAGACAGCAAAATACTTAATATTGCTGAGGGCCATTGATAAAAGACCAAAATTTTTCAGGATCTTCAGACATGTTCTCATCACGTTCCTCTTCAGTATCATCATACCCGGAAAGATGGGACAGTTTGCCATGGCTTATTTCCTGAAAAAAGAGAAAATCAGTATGGGTGACGGTGTGGCCATTGTTCTGATCGATAAGATCATCTCTCTTGTTGTCCTTTCTCTATTCGGTATCCTTGGATTTTATACATTCTTCAGTATCCGCAATGCATTTATCTCTTTTATCAGCATAGTCTTTATTATCACTGCGATCATTATATCATTGCGATCAGAGATGATCAAAAATTTTATAAAAAAAAGATATTGAGGAAATATGCCATTCATTTCAAAGGGCTTTCAAAAACATTTTTTATCCTCTTAAAAAAAAGACCCTTCCATTTATTAATGAACTTTTTCCTTGCTGTTATTAAATGGTGCCTGCCGGGTTTGCAATTATACTTTTACCTGCTTCATCATGACAAAATTGTAGAATTCATTAAGCTCATCTATATCAGCGCCATCACCTCTATCTCTGATTTTATACCGATCACTCTTTCCGGATTAGGAGTACGTGAAAGTGCAGGTGTGTATCTCCTGAAAAAACTCTCCGTCAGTAATGACCTGGCAATGAGTTTCTATATTATCTATATTTCTTTGTTTTATATTCTTGCCCTGGTTCTTTATTTAATAACGAACTTGAATAAAAATTTAAAAGAAGAATAATAATGGTTATACTTTCAGAATCCCTCTAATGAAAGCGATCAGATTGACCACCGCAGCCTTAAAACCGGCTCTGTACAGATTATAGACGATCCTTCGTGGAGTTAAATAAAAGTAGAGGAATCCGATCTTCTGCAGTCTGATCAGGTCATCCCGTGAAAGGTCATTGACCTCCATGACCGCATTGCCGTACCTTCTGAATTGCGAGAAATCTTTTGTTAAAAGTTTTGTGCCGCCTATACCTTTTAGGGCCATCTCATACATCTCTGTCCCTGGAAAAGGAGTGGCGATATTGATATAGACCTGAAGCAGTCCCTTTAATTTTCTGATGAATTTAAAGGTGTTCCAGACGCTCTTTTTTGTCTCATACGGATGCCCGATCATCAGGGATCCCCTGGTCTCGATCTTCAGTTTGTTGACAAGCTTATAAACTTTTCTGATGTCATCAAGCTCGATCCCCTTCTTCATCCTTTTCAGGATCTCGGGGTCTCCGCTTTCGATCCCGATGGAGAGGCGGGTCAGCCCGGTCTCTTTCATCAATTTAAGGAGCTCCTCATCCAGCAGGTTGGCCCTGGACATGGCTTCCCACTTAAAATCCAGATTTCGCTTCTTGATCCCTTCACAGATCTCTATGATCCTGTTCCTGTTCAGGGTAAAAGTATCATCCGAAAAATTGATATATTTAATATTCAATTTATTCACTACATGATCGATCTCATCCAGGACATTCTCCACATCCCTGAGCCGGACACACTGACCCCATATCGTCTTGGAAGAACAGAAAGTACATGAATACGGACAGCCCCTGGAAGTTGCCAGCAAGGTCGTCCGTTCAAATCCCTTGCCCGGCACACTGAAAAGATAATAGTCCAGATCTAAAAGTTCCCGGTCCGGCATTGGAAGTTTATTCAGGTCCATGGCAGGCCGAACAGGAGTCCTTTTGATCTTACCCTTTTCCCTGTAAACGATACCCTTGATGGAATTTAAATTTTTCTTCTTCTTTGAATACATCCGTACGATCTCAAGAAGAGTCTCTTCCCCTTCACCGATCACACCCACCTTGATCTCGGGGATCTTCTCCATGGTATCTTCAGGCATGACGCTTAGATGCACACCGCCCATGATAATGGGAATATCAAATTTTTTTGCAATGGACTGGATCAAGGTTTTTGCCGAGTTAAAGACAGGAGTGGTCCCTGTTACCCCGATCAGATCCGGTTTGAAACTCTTTACATCATTTAAAATATCATCTACGGTATGGCGGCCGGCATCCGCATCGATCACCTTGACCGTATGGTTGTTCTCTTCCAGATAAGCGGCAAGATAGATCAGGCCCAGGGGCGGCATAAAACTGACCACCTTCAGCAGGTGCTTGAAGCTTCCGTATATTTCCACCCAGGATG
>JAHITG010000060.1 GCA_018817865.1 Spirochaetota bacterium | reverse complement strand
ATTAAACTAATGGAGAAAAAGATATAATGTCGAATGATTCATCGAAACAAAAGATAAAGATTATAGATGAAAGAATAAAACAGGGGAAACTGTTTTAATGCAGATGGATCTCACAGGAAAAACAAAACAAAAATATTCTCTATTTTAACGGGCATAGGATGTACAGGACTTATATATCTTTCGTTTAATCTGCTTTTCAGTTCAAAAATTCTCTACTATACTATTGTATTGAATTATCCTTTTGATCAGATTAAACTGGTTATAGACCCGTTATCCGCATTCTTTATCCTGCTGATCTCCAGTATAGGTTTTTCAGGCTCAATTTATTCCATCGGTTATTTAAAGCCGTATCTTTTTCAAAACCGTTCCATTAATATGCATCTTTTCTTTTACAGCCAGTTACTGGTTTTTATGATCCTTGTGGTCACCGTTCAAAATGCATTAGCTTTTCTGATTGTCTGGGAAATTATGTCCCTTTCATCATTTTTTCTGATTATTTTTGAAGATGAAAAAAAAGAGATCATTCGGGCCGGCATTAACTATTTAATTCAAATGCATATAGGGTTCCTGGCCTTATTAATGGGGTTTGTTCTATTATGGATAAAATCAGGTTCACTTGATTTTAATTCTTTTATGCAGGTTCTCCAGTCACAAAAATCTTTCAGTAATATTATTTTTCTTTTATTCTTTATCGGGTTTGGCATGAAGGCAGGTTTTATGCCCCTTCATACATGGCTCCCTCATGCTCATCCTGCAGCACCCAGCCCGGTTTCCGGGATCATGTCAGGGGTAATGATTAAAGTAGGAATATACGGGATCCTGCGCATGCTGTATTTAACAGGACAGCCTTCCATGTTTATGTCATATCTGATACTGAGTGTTTCTCTCCTCTCGGGCCTTTTAGGGGTTATGTACGCTATTGCTCAACATGATCTTAAAAGGCTTTTGGCCTATCATAGTGTAGAGAATATAGGTATTATCGGTATCGGTATGGGGATCGGAATGCTGGGTATGATCTATAATAACAATGTCATTATTATTTTAGGATTTGCCGGCAGTATATTACATATTCTTAATCATGCTCTCTTTAAAACCCTTTTATTTTTTGGTGCAGGTGCCGTATATAATCAGACTCATACCCGAAATATAGAAAAACTGGGCGGTCTCATTAAAAGTATGCCTTTTACCACAGCCTTTTTTCTCATTGGCTCTCTCTCTATATCCGGCCTGCCCCCCTTTAACGGGTTTATCAGTGAATTATTGATCTATATGGGCATGTTTAAGAGCCTGGCCATTCCCGGGTTTTTTCTCGTTTTCTGTTCTATATCAAGTATCGCTGTTCTGGCTTTTATCGGAGCTATGGCCGTCATCTGTTTTACCAAGGTATTCAGTGTTGTTTTCCTGGGACAGGCAAGAGATAACAGGGAAGGATCGGAAGCCGGCGCGTCCATGCTGATCCCAATGGCTGTTATCTCCTTTTTTTGTCTTCTGATAGGTATATTCCCACAGTTTATATTCGGGGTGATCAAGAGCCCTGTTCTCTTTCTTTCAAAATTCAATACGGTTCCTGTAGAGTTTATTTCAATATTAAATAGTTTAAGTAAAATCTCATCCATGTTACTTCTGTTTTCAGGAATTACTCTCCTGCTGTTCTTAACACGCCAATTACTGTTCAGGAGCCGGATAAAAAAGAACAAGGTCTGGGGTTGCGGATATCAGGCAGTTAATAAAAGGATGCAGTATACTGCCTCTTCATTTGCCAGGGGCTTTTTAGTGCTGATAAAATCTCTTATTAATTATAAAATAACCAGTGATAGTCCGGATGGATTATTCCCTGATAAGGGCAAGGTCGAAACTCATGCTGAAGACATTATAGAAAAATATATTATCAGCCCTGTCATAAAGGGCCTGAACAGATTTTTTGCTTTCTTTAAGTGGATCCAGAGCGGGAATACACAGGATTATATTTTATACGGACTTATCTTTTTAATTTTAATTATAACAATAATAATGGGAGTCAGGTAAATGCACTATGTAATAATTAATTTATTATTTTTAT
>JAHITG010000059.1 GCA_018817865.1 Spirochaetota bacterium | reverse complement strand
TAAAGTACTATGAAAAAAGAGAAAGTAATAGCTGTTATTCCTGCTTATAATGAGCAGGGCAAGATCGGAAAAGTTGTTCAAAAAGTAAAGAGACAGAAAAAATGGGTACAATTGATCTGCGTTGTGGATGATCATTCAACGGATAATACCTATACCGAGGCAAAAACAGCCGGGGCGTTTGTTATTCGGCAAACCCGGAACATGGGTGTTGGGGCGGCTATCCGGACGGGGATCCAGTATGGCCGGAAAAACGGGTATACCATAGGAGTCGTTCTTTCAGGTGATGATCAGCATGATCCCGAAGAGCTTCCCCTGGTATTGGGGCCGGTTATAAAGGACGGATATGATCTTATACAGGGGTCCCGGTATATCAAAGGCGGACATACCGTTAATCAGGGATTATTCCGAAAGGTCACGACCAGGATCTACCCTATCCTCTTTTTTTTATTGACCGGTGTAACCTGCACCGATGTAACGAACGGGTTAAGAGCATTTAAATTAGATCCACTATTCCGGGATAAAATGATAAATTTAGATCAGGGCTGGCTAAATCGGTATGAATTGGAGGTTTATCTTCTCTACCGGATATATACTCAGAAAAAATATAAGAAAAAAGAAGTACCTATTACGATAAAATACCATCCAAAAGAGATCGGCAGCACAAAGATGAGTCCCCTGATTGACTGGTGGCGGATCTTTAGGCCCATGATATTTTTAAAATTCGGGCTAAAAAAATAGATAATAAATAATTTATGTGAGTGAATTATTGGGACAGCAGATCACAAGAAGTTATGGAATATTGGAAAGATTTCTTTCAAACTGGAGAGCCTCTAAAGCTGGAAAACTAATAAAAAATGAGAAGATCGATCCCGGTAGAATACTTGATATTGGATCAGGTGTTATTCCCAATTTTTTAATAAAATCGGAATTTCATCGGAAATACGGGATCGAGAATACGGATATAAACCAATCTGTCTATAAAAAAGAGAAGATCAGATATTATACGATCGATCTTGAAAAGAGGAAGCGGATGCCTTTTTCTGACAATTATTTTAACTGTATTACCATGTTGGCTGTATTTGAACACCTTACACCGTCACGGTTGCCTGATATTATTAATGAAATATATAGAATACTTAAAAAGGACGGTCTTTTCATTTTAACAACCCCGGCCAGATGGACAGAAAAGTTTTTAAAGGTTTTATCCTTTTTTAGGATCGTTAGTGATGTCGAGATCAGGGATCACAAAGATCAATATACGATAAAAAAAATTTTTTATATATTTAAAAATACTAAATTTAACAGGAAGAGGATAGAAGGCGGTTTTTTTGAAATGTATATGAATATTTGGATGAAAGCTGTAAAATGAAGGAAGTAGAATGAAATTTATTAAAAAGAAACATCTGATCTCGATCCTGATACCGGTTTATAATGAAAGAGATACGATAGAAACGGTCGTTGAAAGGGTAAAGAAGGCATTTGTTTATAACCATAAAAAAGAGATCATAATAATCGATGATGCCTCTTCTGACGGGACTACGGAAATACTGAAACGAAAGATCGAAAAAAAGGTTTCAAAAGTGATATACCATAAAAATAATATGGGGAAAGGCGCATCGTTACGAGATGGAATACAAGCACTTAGAGGTGATATTGTAATAATACAGGATGCTGATCTGGAATATGACCCGGATGAATACAGGTCTTTATTGCAGCCAATTCTTGACGGCAGAGCTGATGTTGTTTACGGTTCCCGGTTTATAGGGGCAAGGCCTCACAGGGTGGTATATTTTTGGCATAAGGTAGGAAATTATCTGTTAACACTCTTTTCGAATATGCTTACCAATCTTGACTTGACAGATATGGAGACTTGCTATAAGGTTTTCAAGGCAGATGTTATTAAAAGAGTGTATATTAAGGAGAACCGTTTTGGGGTTGAGCCGGAAATAACAGCAAAGATCTCAAAAATGAATGTAAGGATTTACGAGATCGGTATCTCCTATTACGGCCGTACCTATGAACAGGGTAAAAAGATCGGGTGGAAGGATGGAGTACGTGCTGTCTGGTGTATTCTAAAGTATAATTTTAAGTTCATTTCAAAGATATTTATTATTTTCATTCTGTGTATCTGGCTTGCAAGGATAATGATCTCACACTTTTTTATGATGAAAAGTTCATTAAGAATGGCAAAAGAGATGATAACAACATATCAGGATAAGACTGAGATTGAATCTTTAGGACATCTTTATAAATTTTATCCTGAAATTGCTGCTGTAAAACAGTTTTGTATAAACAAAAAAATACAAAAGATTCAAGTCAAGATGAACGGCCCTACAAAAGATGAGATCAATATTTACTATCATCCTAAAGTATTTGAGATGATATATCCGGTCATGATAAAGAGGGGATCTGATCATACATTATATATCACGATCAGAAAGGAGAGGGTTAAGAGTGTCGCGTTATTCCATAAAAAGAGGCTCCTTTATAAAAAGTAATTATCAAGAAGATTAAAAATGGATATTAGAATATTAATGAAAATAGTCCTGGGTGTACTGATGATTTATCAGCTTGGTTTCTGGATAAAAGATGGGATCAAAAGAGCTTTCAACAGCGTAGATCGTAATATTGTGTCACGATCTTTTGACTGGACTATAACATATTTTATCGGCCAGCTCATTCTTGTTCTCTATTTAACAGCATCTGGCATTCTTTTCGGCCGGTTTATCTGGACCGGACTGTATCTCATTTCCATTCTGTTTCTTCCGTTTACTGTTATACGGGTCACGAAAGCGCTGCGATCATACAAGTTTTCCCCTGAAAAAATTGATCTCTTTAATATTTTTGAGGTTCTGTTCATTTCTGTTTTAAGTATCTATGCCTTTGCCTATGCCTTTTATAATCCGCTGGAAGCATGGGATGCGCGGTCTTACTGGTTCTTCAGGGCCAAGGGTTTATTCTATTTGAACACTATTTCTCCTGATTTTCTCAAAAATTATTCTTACGACAGTTATCCTCTTTTTTTACCTCTTATAACGGTCTTTTTTTCGAAGATGACAGGAGCCTGGAGTGAAGTTTACAGTAAAAGCTATTTATTTTTTAATATGCTGGGATATATCGTCATTATCAGTGCACTATTAAAGAATTTAAAAGTAAGATTTCTGATACGGATGCTCTTTTTATCAAATTTTGTTTTTGCTTTTCAATACCGTGCCGTGAACGGCTATGCTGATATCCATATGGCCCTCTTTTTCATAATGGGCTATTTTCTGGCCTTACTCTATATGAAGAATATCAGATCTGAAAAAAATCATTTCCTGTTACTGCTATCTACTCTTTTTCTCTCCTCCTCCGGTTTGATCAAGAATGAAGGAATGGTCTTTTCTCTTTTCTTCTTTTTCGTTGTATTTATCTATACTTTTTTAAAGAAAAGAAGAGACATCTTACCATTGACCCTGAATTTTTCAGTTTTTCTTTTGATTATCGGGCACTGGGCTGTTTTCTGTAAAATTCACGGGTTGCATAATTTGCTTGGCGGGGTCAATGTTTTTATTAAGTATTCATTATCAGATATGCTCTTTAACAGACTGCCAATTATCTTAAAAACATTTTTTGCTCTGATAAATCTCTTCCATTTTATCTATTTTGTCTTTCCGATAGCCTTGATCCTTTTGTTTCTGAAAAAAGTCAAATTCGATTTTTTTCAGAAGTTCAATGCCTTCTTCATCATCTTCTTTATTTTAATTATCATGGGAGTTTATCTGAATACACCACTGGGATTACAGTATCATCTGGACAGTTCGCTGGATAGAGTTCTTTTTGTTCCCTACCTGCTGTTGCTGCTTTTTAACAGTGTATTCATCAGTAAATTGTTTAAACCTGAAATAGAAAAGCAGGTTTAATTGTATTATAATCATTAAGGGAGTATTATATGAATAAAGATGTGAATATAAACATTTTGCGGAATTATAAGAATACCAAAGTCCTTGTAACAGGCGGGGCCGGATTTGTCGGATCCAACGTGGTTCGCCTTTTACTGGAGGTAGGAGCCCATGTTACAGTTCTTGATGATCTTTTTACAGGGTCTCCGGATAATTTAAAGGGTGTGCAGGGTTATAGTTTTATTAAAGGCGATGTCAGAGATGATAAACTGATAAAGGATATTGCTGGTCAATTTGATTATATTTTTCATCTGGCTGCTCGAAATATCATCATCTCCACTAAAAATCCCGAAGAAGATTTTTCCGTTAATATAGGCGGTACATTAAAACTGCTTCTCGCTTTGAAGAAATCAAAGAAATTGAAAAAATTTATTTACACTTCTTCTGTGTCCATATATGGTAATCCGCATTATCTTCCCATTAATGAAGATGATAGAATTAATGTGCTCACGCCTTATTCCGTGAGTAAGCTGGGAGGAGAGAATTACGCAAAGGTTTTCTATGAAGGCTATGATCTGCCGACCGTTATTGTGCGGTATTCTAATGTATACGGCGATCAGCAGTCCCCTTCTAATCCTTACTGCGGTGTTATCGGGAAATTTATTGAAAAGATCAGTAAGGGAAAAGCTCCTCTGATCCATGGGGATGGGCAGCAGACAAGAGATTTTACTTATGTCAGGGATGCTGTTGAGGCAACCCTTCTGGCAGGAATATCGGAAAAAAGTACAGGTGATATTTTTAATATCGGAACGGGGATCGAGGTCAGTATAAATACACTGGCTGAAGTTCTTATGAGCATTTATAAGAAGGATATGGAGCTGGAGTATATTGATAAAAGAGATATTGATAACATCAGGCGCAGGGTCCTTAACATTGAAAAGATCAGGCAGAAATTGAAATGGGTACCCCAATTCACCCTTAAGAGAGGCCTTGAGAAGACCGTGGACTGGTATGAAAAACATAAAAAATAAAGAGATAGTCATAATAATCCTGTTTCTAATAATGGGATTGCTCGTCCGTCTGGATTTTGCCCTTCGTCTTTCCGGCCCCTTTCTTCTAGCCGGGGATGCGGCTTCCTATCATTCCATTGCACAGAACCTGCTGCAGGGGAATGGGTTTCAGAATACAGCCGGTGAAGTTCCGGTCCTTCCCCCCTTATATCCGCTTTTTCTTTCCTTTCTTTATCTGTTATTCGGGCAGAATTTTTTTATGGTTCAGCTGATCCAGATCCTCCTGAACCTGGCAGCCGTTTTCATGGCATATCTTATCGTAAAGAAATATTTTTTGAAGAACAGCTTTTTTTCATTGTTGTTTCTCTTTTTAGGGGTTCTGTATCCCTTTTTCATATACTGGTCCCGGTATCTTTTAACTGATATTAATTTTGTTTTCTTGAATATCCTTTTGATCTATCTGACAGTAATGCTCAGGGAAGAGCATAAGGGTAAATTTATTTTAACCGGGCTGGTAATGGGTTTGGCTGTCCTGCAGAGGGGGGTCATTCTCTTTTTACCTTTTTTCCTCTTTTTTTATTACTGGATAACATTTGATATTAAATATGCCTGTAAATTTTTGATCATCACTCTGGCTGTTATCTCCCTTTTTATTTTTGCCTGGGGATCATATAATTTGAATAAACATGGGAAGTTCGTACCGGTCGCTTCCTATGGTGGTCTCTCTTTATATATGGGGAATAATCCGTATGCTTGCCCTGAACGCATCTATTATTCGGATAATACCTGTTATGACAGGAAGTATATGCGATCAATAAAGAATAAAAATTTTCTTGAAAAGAATGCATTATGTCAAAAAAAGGCTATGAGCCACATTCTTGGCCATCCTTTCCTTTTTATAAAAAATTCATTGATAAAAATGAAGGTATACTGGCATGAACAGAGATATAAAAGACTGGTCCAATGGCCTGTTATAAAAATTTTGGACCCTTTTGTCCGGATATTGGATAGTCTTCTTCTGTATTTCGGCTTTATTGGATTTATTCTTATGTTGCGGGAATATAAGAAATATCTGCTCTTTTATATTATGATCCTTTACTATACGCTGATCTCTTCGGTTTTTGTTATTACAGAACTGGCCCGTTTCAGGCTTCCAATCATGCTTTTTGTGATCTTTTTTGCGGTTAAGGCAGTTGAATTTTTCTATTCTTTGATAATAAAAGGATTTATGAAAAAATGAATATTCTGATGGTCTCTTCCCTTGATATCTGGTCCCTGGGCAAAAAGAGCGGTGCTCAATCTATTTATGAGACGATCAAAGGATATAGCTGTGTTGGTCATTCCATTTTGTATTTAACCGACAGATCCGGTAAACGAATAAAAAGCGATCATATTAATTTAAATAACTTTACAACCAGGGTCTTCAATTTAAATATTGATGTGGAGAAATTCAATTCCCGGGTATGGCGGTCTCTTTTGAATAAGGTCCGCTGGTTTCTGTTCCAATGGTGCGTGCTCTATTATGGTATCAGGATGATCCCAAAAGAGAAGGTCGATCTGATCTATGCATATGAGATCTATGGTGTTCCTGCTGCGTTTTTATTGAAGTTGATCTTTCATAAGCCGATCATCACCAGATTTCAGGGTACGATCTTAAAGCCAAAATTAAAAAAAAGACTGAATATCCTCGCCTACATGGAGCATACCCTGGCCTTTTTTTTGTCGAGATATGCAGAACTAGTCCTGATGGCCAATGACGGAACAGAAGGTGATCAGGTTTTGAAGTATTTTAAAGTACCGGATAAAAGGATCAGATTCTGGTTCAATGGGGTAAATGTCGATCCACGAAAGATAAAACCAATAAAAAGTATTGACATATATGAGAAAAAGATTAATATCAGGTCAAAGAAAGTCCTTTTAACAGTGAGTCGGCTGGCTGTCTGGAAGAGGGTTGACCGTATTATCAGCATCATGCCGGCTCTTGTTGATACGGCTCGCAAAAAAGATCTAATATTGATAATAATTGGGGATGGTGAAGAAAGGGAGAAACTTGAAAAAATGGTGCAAAGCTTAGGGGTGTCTCAATATATTATTTTTACCGGTGCCCTTGAACATGAAAAAACATTATCCATACTGAAACGGGCAGATCTCTTTATATCTCTTTATGATCTCTCCAATGTTGGGAATCCTCTGCTGGAAGCGATGAAGCTGGGGAAGTGTATCGTGACATTGAATAACGGCAGTACCGGAAAGATCATTTCCAATAATAAGAATGGAATTTTACTGGAATATAAAGACCTCGATAAAGGATTATCCGAAGTGATCCTGGAACTGTTAAAGAATAAAAAAAAGAGGAACGCTTTGGGGAAAGGAGCTTCCCGATATGCGGATGCCAAATTTATTAACTGGGAAAAAAGAATGGAACAGGAGGTGAGGGAAATTGAAAAGATTAGAAGAATTTATCAGTAAATATCTGTTTTACAGTCCGGCCGAATATTCATTGCTTCGAAAGTCATTGCCGATCCTTTCTATTTTATTTATCATCCTGAATGGAATAGCCCTCTTGATCAATCCTTTTTTCCTTAGTCTCTTTAAAGGTGGTTCTCCTGGAGGTCCTTCTTTTCCTTACATTACTGAATCCGATAAACGGGATCTACCTGGTAATAGCGGCTTTTCCGCTGGAGTTTACAGAGACGTGGTTCCATTACCATGTTATTAAACTCTATAGGATCATCATTATTTTTGTTTTTATCAGCTGGGGACTTAGAAAATTATTGTACAGGGACGGAAATTTTTTAAAGTTCTTTAAAAATAAGGTTCTGTTACTGCTGATCGGCCTCATTATATGGAATATGGTCACTTTATCCTATTCTCCCTTGTGGAAGGCAGGATTGGGTGAGATCATCAGGATGATCTTTTATCTTCTCTTTTTGATCGTTCTTCTGGATTCATTTCCTGACCGGGGCAGGCTTAAAAAGCTCGTCTACTTTATTCTTGCATACGGGCTGATGATTGCCTGTATTGGTCTCTTTGAAAAAATATCCGGGCGATCCATATATTATCCACGAGGTTATATTAGGACAGCTGCCACTTTTTTTGATCCGAATATGTTCGGCAGGTATCTTTTGATCCTTACTCTGTTGAGTTTTTCCATGATCCTCTACTTTAGGACAAAGATCCAGATACGGATCCTTCTGATCGCGGGATTCGTTCTTCTTCTGGCTGATATTCTTTTTTCCTCTTCAAGAAGCGCCTTATTGGCAGGGATCATCGGGATCATTATTCTCCTCTTTTTTTCATCAAGATGGAAACTGTTGTTGACCATCTTTTTTAGTGTGATGGTCATAGGGTATCTCATGCTTCCTTTAGGATATAAGAAAAGGATTAAATCAATTTTTGATCTTAAAGTGAATCATATCAGAATAGATGAGTATGTAACAATAAATGCTTCAAATAGAAGGAGGATCGCGTTAGAACTGGGAGGCTTGCGGATGATACGGAATCATTTTCTTTTGGGTGTTGGTGTAGGTAGTTTTCCTTATTATTTTGAGGATTATAATGATATTGAAGGGGCTCCGGGTGATAATGCCAGGGAATCCCATAATTTTTTAATGAGGACCTTTGCCGAACTTGGTATTATAGGATTCCTGCTCAGTTTGGTAATTCTTTATTTATTATTGAAAAAAGCATATTATATCTATAAAAACAGTGCTACTGACAAATGGATTGCTCTGGCTCTTTTAACTATACTGGTGGGTGTTGTTCTGCAAGCTATTCTCTATAGTCCCTTTTTCTATCATTTTTTCACCTGGGTCCTGATCTTTCTGATCATCCGGACAGGAGAGACCGTTAAGAACAAACAGATATGAAAATACTCTTTGTCACCCCATATTTTCCTTCTTATCCGTATGATAATTACGGTGAAGTTGTTCTTTTACTTGCAAAGCAGATCGCAAAGGACAAGAAGATAAAGAGCATCGAGGTCCTCACGCCTGTTTTTATCAGCCGATATGAAAAGCGATACTATGAATTAAAAGTATATTCTCCTGAAGAAACACTTTCCAGGACGGGCCGTATAATCTGGCTTCTGGGCAGATTTAAAAAGTTGATGCAGAAAAACAAGTACGATGTGATCAATCTTCAATGGGTCTTTCCTACGGGAGTGGTTCTTTTTTTTCTGCCAAAGGGTATCCGATCAAAAATAGTTGTAACAGCACGCGGCTCAGACATTTATTTGCGGTATCGTAATCCTTTTTTTAAGGAACTCCTCAGGGAGATATTGAAGAAGTGTCATGCAGCTGTCAGTATCAGCAGTGACCTTGATAAAAAAATAAAGGCCCTTTCAAATGAGAAAATAAAAAGGTTTATCATTCCTTCTATCGGGATCGATTTCAGCCAATTTAAAAATGTGGATAAAAAGGAATTATCCCGCCTTCAAAAGAAATTAAAATCCGGATCAAAAAAAGTTATCCTCTTTATTGGAGGAATAACAAGGATCAAGGGGGCGGATTTTCTGATAAAAGCAATAAATGTATTAAAGAACAGATATCATTTTAAAGATTTTTTATGTGTCATGATCGGCCCTCTGGAGGGAGAATTGACAGGACAGTTACAAGAATGGATCAGCGAATACCGACTGAAAGAACAGGTTCAATTCACGGGAAAATTGAAATATGAGGAATTAAAATATTATTACAGGTCCGCCGATGTATTTGTATTACCATCCCGCACCGAAGGGCTGGGAGCGGTTCTTCTGGAAGCATTATACTTTAAAGTCCCTATTATTGCTTCTGCTACCGGAGGCATAACAGACCTGATACAGGATAAAAAGAACGGATTTCTGGTTCCCGTAGGTGACCATAACAGGATCGCTTCTGTTCTGAATGATTTTTTTAACGGGCAATTAAAGCTTCAAAATAAGAATATTGTTGATATAAAAAAATATAATTATAAGTTTATGGCTGATAAGACAATAGATGTATATGAAAAAATAGAGCCATAGAAAAGCACAGAAAAAGAATATAATAAAATTGGTAAATTTTTGTGTGTTTCTGTATCTCTATTTGGATAGAGATACAGAAAAAATAAAAAGTAGAGAGCAACAGAAAAATTCAGAAAATGTAAATTAAGATATCAATGAAATTCTGTGCACTTCAGTGTTCAGTGGCTCTATTTTGATTTATAAAGGAGATAAATATGACTGCAGTTACTATTAAGAGTAAGATGGATTCTCTTGCTGATCAGATGGATAAGGTGATACGCTTCTTTCTGATCATATTTGTTGTTGGTTCACCCTTTTCTATTTCCCTGGCACAGATCGGTCTTGTGCCTGCGATCATTATCTGGCTTTTCAAGGTTATATTTCTGAAGAAATTGCGTTTTTACGGCACTTTCCTTGATACGGCCATATTGCTGTATATACTGGGAACTCTTTTAACATCCTTTTTTTGCGAACATTCATCAAAAGCATTCTCCTCCATTCAGGAAATATGGCACATATTGATGCTCTATGTACTTATTGATGTTTCTGATGAAAAGTTCATAAAAAAGCTGATCAAAATACTCTTCTTATTCACTGTATTGACATCGATTTACGGGGTATGGCAGCATTTCAGCGGTTGGGACCTGATCAGGAAGAGGAGTCTTACACCCAATGCACCGGGTGCCTCTTTTTATAACATTACAGGTGGTTTCGGACTTCACCTGACATACGGCGGTTATGTCATGATGATCGCTCTTGTGGGATTATCCCTGATCCTGGCTCATCGCCGGTCGGACAGGAAGTATTTCTGGTATTCTATTGCCGGTACATTCCTGATCACTTTCACGGTCTATGGAAGCTATGCCCGAAGCGCATGGGCCGGTTTCATCGTGGGACTTCTGCTATGGGGATTCCTGAAAAGCAAAAAATGGTTTGCAGTCATTATGATATTTCTGATCTTTTTCGGTTCGGTAGCCTTTTTTACGGTGCCCACTTTTAAGTATAAAATAAAGACATTTACACAGATACAGGAGTCCCGCAGGTGGCAGATCTGGTCTGTTGCCCTTAAAATGATAAAGGACCATCCGGTCATCGGCGTGGGCCATGGGAATTTTAATACCTACTATGTGAATTACATGGATAAGAAGAACTGGAGGGAGCCGAGCGGCCATCCGCATAATGATTTTTTAAGCATTTATCTTTCAACCGGTTTGATCGGTTTTATCAGTTATCTCCTTCTCTGGTTCCTGATCATCAAGAAGGGAATTGCATCCATACGCAAAACAGAGGATGAAGGAAGTAATTATATAACAGGGCTTTTATCCGGAATAGTGGCTTTTATGGTGGCCGGCCTTTCACAGAATTACTTTACGGATAGCGAGAATTCCATGCTGTTATGGTTCTTTATCAGCGCTCTTGCTGTTCTCTATTACAGGAATACACCGAAAAGGACCGTGCAGGATAAAATAAAGGGACTTTTCAAGGCTAAATAATAGAGATGAAGCTGTTATTTTTAACCCAGTATTTTCCTCCTGAGGTCGGAGCGCCTCAGAACAGGATATACGAGATGGCAAGAGAACTATCAGGGAAAGGGCATGATATCTCTGTTTTAACCGGTATGCCGAATTATCCTTCAGGAAAAATACTCCCGGGATATAAGGGTAATCTTTTTTTAAGGGAATCCATGGATAATATACGGGTATATCGAAGCTGGCTGTATGCCCGAACCACGAATAATGTATTCTTAAGGCTGGTCAATTATTTTTCGTTTACCATTTCCTCTTTTATTGCGGGTTTATGCATCAGCCGATCCGATGTTATCATTGTAGAAAGCCCTCCCCTCTTTTTAGGAATTACAGGATTTTTATTAAGCAGGCTGAAAAGAATGAGGTTCGTCTTTAATATATCTGATCTCTGGCCCGAATCTGCTGTTAAATTAGGTGTTGTATCTAACAGGTGTATTATCAGGCTTGCCGAAGGTTTAGAGATGTTTTTATATAAAAGAGCGGACCTTATTACCGTACAGACCAGGGGGATCTATAAGAGCATTACTTCAAGAGGGTTCGCAAAGAATAAAGTGGAAGTGATCACCAATGGTGTGGATATTGAATTTTTAAGGCCGATGATAAAGGACCGGGAGTGGCTGAAGAAGGTAAAAGGCGAAAAAAGATTTATCATAGGGTATCTGGGTAATCATGGCATTGCGCAGAAACTGGATACGATCATCGAGGCAGCTGTTATGCTGGTTAAAAACAGAGACATCCTCTTTCTGCTGGCAGGTGATGGTCCTGAAAAAAACCGCCTGATAAAGAGCATCCGCAAACTAAAATTAACCAACATCAGGATGCTTCCGGTCCAGAAGAAGAATGTGATCCCTGAACTTTTAAGTGTGATCGATCTCTGTATCGTCCCTTTAAGAAAGCTGGATCTGTTTAAAGG
>JAHITG010000058.1 GCA_018817865.1 Spirochaetota bacterium | reverse complement strand
ATCAGTAAAAGCAGTAAAATCAGACATATCTTTTTAATATTCAATATTTTCTCCCTGAATATTTTCATTTTTATTTAGCAGGGGTCTGATATATCAGACCCGTATCAATTTCGGGTTCAATACTCTTCAAGCAGGCTTTGCACTGAATTGAACCCCTGCGTTTTTTCAATAACTCCTTATATTATCCTTCTGATTCTATCTTATTAAAATCACACTGCCTGTCTGGACTTTCCCATCTGTACTGATCTGAAAAATGTATAACCCGGAAGACAACAGCCTGTTATCAGTGTCCTTTCCATCCCAGGTTGTTTTGCCTGAAACAGCATTTTCTATTTTCTTAACTACTTTTCCATTTATTGTAAATATTTTAATATCAGCTTTTTCTCCATACTTTTTTTCAAAATAGAAAACCATTTTATTGAACCTTTCATCTTCAGACGCAGGAGTAAAAGGATTGGGAATGGCCTGTACACCCCTGTAATCCGAAAAAAACGGCAATACTGCTGTTGATAATATTGGTTCGGATATATTAAATGCAACAGCAGATGAAGGTTTTATCTTGAATTTAATATTGATCTCTGATAACCCTTTAATACTTCCATTTAATAATCGATCCAAATTATAAAAGAACCCGCCGTTAGTTTTTGAATAAGGTTTTATCATATATTCACTGTCATTATATGTAATAGAAAATTCCCACTCATCATCTGAATCAATTTTAAAATTAATAGATTTATAATGATCAAAATCTGCTGTTATGTTCTTGGATAAGATCATTTCTGTATTTTCAGAAAGCGCCCCATTAACAGTTATCTTCTGTAAGAGTTTATTGACCATTAAACTTATATCGGGGACATAATAATCCGGTTCAACCCCGTCATTTTCAAACCACAGTTGCGGAGATGTTATTGTATCATAAACTTCTCCTGAATTTTTATTGTATATTTTTAATTCCTTTAAAACAGCAGAAGAATTATTATCAGGGAACATAAATCTAAGTTTAATTCTATTATTGCCATTTAAATTACATATAGATTTTATATTATATGTAAACTGCCCTGTATCCCTTGTACTGCTTTGTATCTCAAATTCCTCAAAATTAAAAAACTGGGCGCCTGAAGTAAGCCACCTTAAAACTTTCATGGACCAGTACTTTCCCGAAGGATTATCTATGGAAACGGATAGATCAGGATATTTATCCAGGTCAATTTCATAAGTTCTGGTATCAGCAAAACCATTATTCTGCAGAGAATTGAAAAGTATGCCGTTTTTCAAAATCGCCCAGTCAAATTCTGTTTCCGTTATTTCCATTTCTGTTGCCTGGGGAGACAGCGGTATTTCTGAAACCGAAGATGAAAGCAGGGATTCGCCCCATAATGCGTTATTGCTTAAAGAACTTATCTTATAATAATAAGATATTCCCCGGGTTAAACCATTATCAATATAATTCTGTTTTGTAACAGGTCTTTGATTTAATTTCTGATAGCCTGTTTCTGATTCTGCTTTCCTGTAAACATTATAACCGTACGTATTTGCCGTTGTCTGCCATTCAAGATCCAGTGTATTTCCATAGGGGGAAGCAGAAACACTCAATCCCGACGGGACAGAACCACCCAAACTGTCCGGCAGAAATTTCCTGTCAACATCAAATGTTTCACCGGACTGCAGCTGAAAAGTTTTCCTTTGAACCACAGGCTGGATGTTGATCTGGTCCAGGTCCAGTGATCCGGTTCCTGCTGTTATTTTAATAGAATGTTTCCCGGGAGACAAATTAAAAACTGCGGGCAGGCCATTATTTGTTAATTTAGCGCACCAGATAAAATCAGAATCAGGGGAGTTCCCTATATCGAAATTTACCGGAATCCCGTCTACTTCTATTGTTATGATATCAGAGACCGTCCTTCTGGAATAATACAGATAAACCAGGTAGTTATCACTTAAATCATCATAACTGTTTTCAGTATAAAATTCCATTCTCATCATACCGCCCGGATTCAGCTTTAAATATCTTAATTCACTTAAGTTCTGACCGCTTGACTGGGGCCCATAGAACTCTTCATCTTTTACTTCTCCGTTCACGATAGTCTCAGCTTCCTCCGCCTCAAGTATTATACAACTGTGTCTTTTGATCTCTCTGGCATAAGCATAGGGCCTGCAATTATCATCAGGCAAGACAAGTAATAATGAGTTTAATGTCTCTACTGTGGATTCACCGCCTGAATTCCGGTTTATCCGATTATCGATCGGTATGCCGGGACCTTCCAATCCATCAAAACAGATCCCCGTAGCAGGGTCATAAGCCGGAACACCGTAAATATTGTTCCCTATAAACCAGGAAGCAAAAAGACCTGCATATTTAGCATATTTCAAATAAACGGATGAAGGATCTCCCATGGCTTTGCTTGCTTCATAAACTCTATAACACCCTTCCACCATTGGTGAAATATCATAAGCGATCTGCGGAAATTCTAAAATAGCGGGGTTCCTGCCTTCTTTTCCAGGAAATATCGAGGTCAAATAAATAGTATAAAAATAATCAACAGCCTTTTTGGCTGCCGTTAAATATGTGTTATCATTATATACTTTTGCCGCATAGGCTAATCCTGCCACTGACAGCGCCCCATATCCCTGAAAATGAGTGACATTATCTGTTTTTGTTAAAATACCGCAAAATGGATAAGTATTTATATCACCGTTTTGATTATTGACCATATCATCACAAGCAGTCTGGATAACATTATTCAGGGTACCGTCATCGTTCCCATAGGCTTCAGATTTTGCACCGGCTCCCAGGATAGCTGTTCCTGCAAGATGAGCATTATTAAAAATAATAGAATGAATAGTAATTCCATGCAGGGAAGATGTTCCTGAATTCTGGTCATTATTACCTCTATCTTTAAATTCATCTATGTAACCTTTTAAACTGGTAACAGCATAATTGGAATAAGTCCCGCCGGCTTTCATAAAAACAGGTATGGCATAACCAAAACCCCAGACCGCACGGGACGCATAACCGCTGAATTGCCGAAAGCTTGTTGGCCCGCCTTCATTTCTCCAGCTGGTCCCGTCATAAGGTTCCCACACAAAATTCCAATATTCACTGCTGTCACCCGGCCCGGTTTTTGGCGCATGCATGGTTTCGACAAACTTGCAGATCCTGTAGGCTCTTTCAATAGCTGTGGTATCACCGGTTAATTCATAATACCGGCAGTAAGTAACAATTGCTCTCGCGGCATCATCGACACAGGCAATACCTTCATCAGAATCACCCACATTTTCATATTTTGGATAATCACAATAGAGCCAGATCATCCGAAAAGGACCCCTGTCTTCACCTAAATGGTCAAGATGTCCTATATTTATCCCATAATTATTCTGTGAAAAAATCAACTTTAAGGTTATTATTAAAAGAAAATTGATTAATAGAAATATTTTTTTCACTTTTTTATCTTTCCTTAATATAAAAATTTTCTCCTGCTTATTTTGCCAATAATAGACTCCCATTAATGGTTTTCTCATTGGATTTTAGCTGGTAAATGTAAACACCACTGGCAGCCATTTCCTTATTTTCATCTTTTCCATCCCAATAGTAATATCCTTCATTATAACTGTTCATTTTAACCGGTAGCTCCTTTATTTTTCGGCCTTTTAAGCTGTAAATAATACAACTTATTTGTTTATTTTCCGGGTTCTCAAAATAAAACCTCATTTCATTGTGAGGCGGTTCTCCATAAGGTGTAAATATTTTTTTAGGCTCTAACTGTATCAGTTCCAGTTCCGCAGCATGTTCCTGAATTTTTAAGGTATATTTCCCTGTTTTCTTTGTACGAAGAGCAATACGATTATTTTCTTTATCAATTACTCCTCCCTGGTTGATCCATTCTATGCCATTATGCCTGAATACTTTTAAAAATTGGTCAATATTCCGGGAATTAATACCGGCTTCATTGGCTTCGGAAGTAGAAATTAGTGAATTAACATTATAGTAAAAATCAATACTTATTTCTTCATCAAATTCAAGATCTTCAACAGGCGCATCATCTGAATATTGCAGTATCTTTATTTCATAACTGTCAACAAAATCCTTTTCTGCAGGTATATCTTCTATACCTATCCATAAATTTTTATTATATTTATTTTTGTCTTTTAACAGGATATTAAAAGTATTTTGAGCAAGTACCATTTTTACATTCAGGTTTCCTGTGGAATTATTATATAACGGAACGATTATTTTAGATGAGGAATGGACATATCCCCAGTCTATGCTTTCTTTCCAGGCTTTATTAACCGCATTTATTTTATAGTAATAATCACTGCTGTTAGTGACAGTATCATTATAAGAGGTATTTGATGATGTCCCGATTTTCAACCATTCCCCCAGTGTCTCACTCCTGTATATGTTATAATAGGAGATTCCGGAAGCACCCTGAGCAGCAGTATTATCACTATTCATATTTACTTCCACCCAGCTTATATTATTGACATTACCCTGCTGTGAGAAATTATAGCCGATCACCGGTTTGGGAAGTTTATCAGTTACTGTTTTCGGGGTTTTATTTCTATATATCTGGAACTGGTCAACCAGGCTGTTGTTCGTTGTATATACATAAATATTAATATACTCACCTTCTATTTTACCAATAACATAATGATGTGCTGATACCGGCGGAACATCAACATTCAATGTATCCGTATAAGTACCATTAAGAGAACCGCCTGAACCCCCTTCTATTATCTGGTAAATACTGTTCTTATAACCGGGATTATTTATACTGTTAACATGCCTTCTTGAATAATTATGCTCATGCCCGGAAAATACGACACCTACATTATGATTATCAATAATCTGCCACAACGCATCCCTCTCTACCGCATATTTATCAAGGGCACTTCCCGAATGGGCTCCTGTGGGATAAGCAGGCTCGTGATAAAAAATTATCGTATGATATCCCAGCGTATCCGCTTCAGACAGCCTGGCCTCCAGCCAGTTCCTCTGGGCAGATAAGATCCTGCTGGATTCATTGGTATGTTCTGAATTCAGCATAATAAAACGTGCTTTGGCTCCGGGAATGACATAGTCATAATAATATACCGTCCTGCCATAACCGGCCAGTTGATTATCCGGCAGGTGAGAAAAGGAGTCATTAAAAGCCCTCTCGCCCGCTGGTTTGGTCCCCCACCCGTCTTCATGGTTGCCCAGGCCCGCCATACAGTTAGTTAACGGGATGTAATTGGTGATAACGGATTTCCATATCGCAAACTCATTAATAAATTCAGGATAAGAGGTACTCTGGCCGTTAATCAGGTCACCAGGGAAGAATAACTTAACAGGATAGTGGCCGGACATTTTCTCACTGAGTTTACTGAAAACCGTTATATTAACAGGTGTCCCGCTTCCCTGGCTGTCGGACATAACAGCGAATCTAAACGTACCGTCTTCCACAAGCGGTAACGTTGTTGCAGTTGTAACAGCAGAAAACCCCGAAGAGCCCAGAGAGTTCCAGGTCTTAAGCCAGTAAAAGTAGGCCGTACCGGGTATCAAAGAAAGGTCATTATAATTTGTTATATTCATGGATATCGATGCTCTCAGTACTGCACTGTTGGTATTATTGGAAGTACAACTGAATAACTTATAATTAGTTTCATTGGAGGTGTCCTTCCATGTTAAATTGATCTGACTCGGCGAAACAGCCTCTGCAGAAATCCATTGGGGTATGACCGGTGGTGAAAGGGGAAGAGTGGTGTTGGAGATAACAGCGGAAAACCCGGAAGATCCTAAAGAGTTATAAGCTTTTAGCCAGAAAAAATACTTGGTATTGGATACAAGTGTGGTATCACTGTAATTGGTTATATTATAAGATACACCTGCTGTATTTACCGCTGTATCAGTACTGTTTGAAAGGTTCCTGAAAAGGGTATAGGAAGTTTCATTAGACACATCATTCCACAATAAATTGATCTGATATTCCGATACAGGAATGGCGGAGACCCAGGCCGGTGTATTGGGCTGTGACAGGGAGACTATACCGGCAAGTGTAATGGCAAATATTCTTATATTCTCATTATAAGGAAGCTTGATACTGGTTAATTCCTTGAAATAAGCGACAGGAATTTTATATTGAAATATATGTACAGGCTTTCCGTTGATAACCTCATCTTCATTAACTTTATGCTGTCTGTGCCCCATAATGAGAGCTGTATATTCTTCATCATACTGCGGAGCACTTACGATCCAGTCTGAAAATGATTTAATAACTTCATAATAGTTCCCATCCGAATAATTGATTTTAAATACTCCTGTCTGGTCCTCATTTTCCGCCCAGCCGAATATATATATATTACTTGCCATTAAGTTATTAAGGTTAACCATTTGATTCGCACAGCCAATAATATTATTGTCGCCGTCGTTCCAGCTCCCGACTTTAAATCCTATCCCATTATGAGCAGAGAATAATTGATGGTCTTGCAGGTTTAAATAATAAGCATCAAAAGATCCGTCTCTTGATGAATCCATTCTATTCCAGTCCCAGCTTACTGCATCCTGGTTAACATAACCGGATAGATCAATAAGATGATAATTCTTATAAGCAGGTACTGTGTGAATGATAACACCGTCATTATCAGCATTAATTTTTACACCCTTTACAGGGTCAGGAGCCACAGGACCTCCATTTAATGTTGCAGATGTTATATTACTATTTGTACCATAAGACTGAATTTTTAGATTTACTTTATTGCCAAATGTAATATCATTGGTTATCTTAGCATACTGCGATTTTTTATTTAAAAAAGGTTTAACATAAACTTCACCATCTTCAGGATAATAATTAAGTCCTAATACTTTTTTTATAATTACTTCACCGTAAAGAGAATCCGGCCAGGTGAACCATGGCCTGCTGAAATTTCCCGGATTATCCACATCCACTCCTTCATGCATATAGCGCTTTCCTGCCTCTGAAATAGTCAGGTATTCCAGCATCGTTTGGATCTCCACCGGGTTATCCGATGTTAAAGCCTGCATAGCCACTGCCATGGGCCATGCCCGGTTATCAGGAGTATGGGGGCTTCCTATGCCGGAATAATAAACACCGGAAAAATATTCGGGATTATCAGTGTGTAATAAAAAATTCCTTGTGTTTTTATAGATCGGATCATTATTGGAACAAAATCCTATATATGGTGCAGACAGTAAGGAGGGAACATTGGCATCATCCATTAAAAGGTAATTTCCGTACCCGTCCACTTCATAAGCCCAGATCTTGCCATAGGTGGGATGGTCATATACGGCGAAAGCGGATATACCATTGGTGATATCTTCAAAAAGGTCCTGGCACATATTGATATGAGCAGTATCACCGGGCCAGAAATTTGTATATATTTCTTTAAGTTTAGGCAGCCAGGCGGCTATAAACATATTTGCGGGAACAAGGTATCCATTGACACACTCATCATCGCTGGGCCGGTGAGAACACCAGACCAGGCCTGTATACTGAACCGGGGGGAGATTATAATTTTCCGGGGTTGGATTCTGCTCCTGTACAAATAATTCAAGGGCGTTGTTAAAAGCACTATGGGCACTGAATTGACTCTCTCCCGGATTGTTTGTCCAGGAGGTATCCCCTGTAATTTTCCAGTACAGCCAGCTCAAGCGGATAACATAGGGTAGTCCGTCCGATTCGAGTTTATAATCACCCGTAGGAGTCGCATAATCACGCGGCTCATAAGTTGACCACCAGGCATTAACAAGAGCAGCTTTAGCATGTTTGTTGGTTAAATTCAGATGCTTCATATGTCTTCTGATCGTACCGCGAATAATATCTTTCAAATCAGTATCATCTTTACACATATAAACATAATTATGTACCTGGGCACAGGAATCCCTCAGCCACATACCGTCAATATCGCCTGTTACAATATAGGTAGTATTATCACCGGTATCCAGGTCAATGGTGGAATCCCTTCCATGGGCCGGGTTATTCCTAGAATCCAGTGTATCGATCAAGCAATTCATAAACATCTTTTTCACATAAGGGTCCGCAATATCTATTCCCTGAGTGTATTTTGATACATTTACAGAAGATTTAGGAGTAAAAGCTGAAAAAATGTTATTTCTGATCACGAAAATTATTACCGACATTGCTAAAAATATAAATAATATTCTTTTACTGGGCATATTCTTCCTTTTTAAATCCTAAATGAATTTATTTATGTTTCCATGCCTTTATGGTTCTCTTTTAAAAAGTTAAATTCAAAGAAAAGCCATGAGTTCCATAAGTTGATTCAATACCTGCTAAAGGATAATTCCACCCGTAATCTATCCTTGCTATCT
>JAHITG010000057.1 GCA_018817865.1 Spirochaetota bacterium | reverse complement strand
TATCGGGGCCGGCTTCTATTTTGTGAAAAAACGGGGCCTTCCTCTTTTAAAGATGTCTGATATTGTAGGCGTAACTATTCCATTAGGGCTTTTTTTCGGAAGACTGGGGTGTCTGGGATACGGATGCTGTTATGGAAATGTATGTCCGGAAGGGTTTCCTTTAAAGATAAGATTTCCGGCAATAGGAAATAAATTGATCGGCTACACACCCGCTTTTGAGAAACACCTGCTGGAAGGACTGGTAACTTCAGCAGATAAACATTCGGCCTATATTTATCCGACCCAGATCATTTCAAGTATTAATGGATTGATCTTATTTTTTATTTTGTACATATTATTCCGTAAGAAAAAATTTGACGGTCAGATAGCAGGATTAAGCCTTATGCTGTATGCCGTAAGCCGGTTTTTGATCGAACTTTTAAGGGTTGAGCCCCATTTCCTGGGTTTGAGCGTTTCACAATGGATCGGGGTAGGCATGTTCGCTTTTGGAGCAGCTATCTATGCTTATGCAAAAAAAGATCCATTACGATCACGATCGTAATGCATTATAAATAAAAAAGGAACATAAAAGGATATTCTTATGGAACAGTTAACGATATTAACCGCTTTTACAGCAGGGATCCTCTCTTTTCTATCCCCATGTGTTTTACCTGTTATACCCGGCTATATATCTTTGATAACAGGCCTGTCTTCAAAAGAATTGACTGATACCAGTAAAAAAGTGAATGTGAAGAAGATCACGGTTATTAATTCTCTTTTTTTTATTTTTGGATTTACACTGGTCTTCATATTGCTTCAGGTGGTTATAAAAGGAATATTATTCATAATTGATCAGAGGGTTTTAAATTATATATTCGGTGGAATTATTATTTTTTTCGGCCTTCATACTATCGGGCTTTTTGAGATTAAATTCCTTTATTATCAAAAAAGCCTGAAGATGGATAAAAAAAGTTTTGGTATTATCGGCGCCTTTCTTGTGGGGATCGCATTTGGTTTTGCCTGGACTCCCTGCATAGGCCCTATCCTGGCAGGCATTTTAGCCCTTGCCAGTACCCAGGCAACACTATGGAAGGGTGTGATCCTGCTTCTGGTTTATTCTCTCGGATTGGGTATCCCGTTTTTGTTAACCGGGATCTTCATGGATTACTTTTTAAAGTTTATCTCCAGGTTTAAAAAGTATATGGCGGCAGTAAAGATCATCAGCGGTATTTTACTGATCATAATAGGGATCTATATGTTGACAGGTAATTTTAATAAACTGGGTTCGATCTTTTTATAAAAGACCCGAAAACAGAAGATACATGATCAGGATAGCCAGCAGAAATGTAATTCCGCCTACTACCCATATGAAGTAATCTTTATTCCCGCCTGAAGCTTTTGGATTTATAATGGTCTGGTTGTTGTTTGCCATGGCAGACATTTGCGGGTTCTGTACAGATGTGCTCTGTAATTTTATTTTTTCTTCCCTGATATCATATTTCTTTATCTTAACCTGCTCCGATTCCAGAGATTTTCCGTATATGCCCGGTCCAATCTCTACCAGAAGTTCAAATTCACCTAGAGCATTCATGGAAATTTCTTTAACAGAACCTTTTACGGCCGTGACCTCGCCTTCGGGTGTTCGTGCATTTAACAGATCGATGAAGTAATTCCCGCGTTCAGTGGCCCCGTCTATCTTTACCATGATCAGATCGCCGGCTTTAATATCATAGATCGGGATACCGCTTACCGGTGCCAGGACCAGATTTACGGGTAATGTAACAGCACCATCTTCGACTTTATATTTTTGAGTTTCAGCCTTCCGGACCGCTTCCCGTTCTTTAGCTTCTTTCTCATCTTTTTCTCTTCTGGCCCGTTCGTCCTTTACCTGGATCATATCCCGCTGTGTGACCTTCTCTGCGCTGAATTCAAGCTTGACATTTTTATCGATCAATCCTTTTATCAGTATATTGGACAGAGTGTGATCAATTTTATTATTCTGCTGTTTGCCGATAGCATCGATTATTTCTTCAGCCATATCCTGCTTGATCGAATTGGTTAACAGCAGTTGAAGGTCGTGAGAGGTGTTGACCGAGATCTCACCCTTCCATTTTAATTGAGTGATCTTTTCTTCAAATGCATCCCATGGAATGGTGGGAGAAGTATCATATAAACTGCTGAAATGGGACGCCGCTACAAGGACATTGTCTACCGCCTTAATGTTTATGGACAGGTACATAATAAATAAGCCGAAAGTATTGCTGTCAGCTCCTTTAAAGCGTCCTTTTAGCAGGTAATAAGATTCAATATCTTGTTCATTTTGTCTATCTGTCATATAATGCTCTTATCTATATACATAATATCGGCAATATCAGAGTGACTTTTTAGAGATTTATCTCTAATCCGTAATATTTATTATTTTTAAAATGAAAGGCCCAGACTTAGTGAGCCTGTAAATGCCGGCATAAATCCGGCTTCAAGCGTGATAAAATTTAAAAAATGGACCCCTACGCCTGCCTGAACCTTGTTTTCATTCATGGTAAAGCTTTCTGTTTCATCCAGCACCTGAACTCCGGGTGCGGCGAAGGTAGAATTATTCAGTCCAAATGAGATGAATGGATGTATAAGGGGTATTATTGTAATGGCCATCAGCATGGTCATCCCAAATGAATTTCCTTCAATGTAAGGAAAATCTTTTAAAAAATGATATTGAATTATTAGTTTTGTCATGATCACAGGTAAAAGATCAGGCTCCCAGCCGCCCCCCAGGCCGATTATTGTTGTGGTCTTATCCTTGTAGGGGAAAGCGGCTCCCCTGGCAAAAAGATTGATACCGAATCCGGGAATCCGCGCTCCGGCATACAGAAAAGGGAGGATCAATGATGAAATATCAGCATCGCGTAATAAACCCTCATCTTTGATCGGAATAATATTAGCCTGGATCCCAACGGAAAGCACTTTTCCGCTGACTGCAGCATAGATCCCGCTGTTCAATCCGGAGCTGAAGATGTCCATTACGCTTTCAAATTCTTTTTGTGCTTCCTTTTTTATTTCATCACGAAGCGATGTTATATTTAGAGGATCATTGGCTGAATACAGATTTACTGTGATGATTAATATAATAAGCGCAATGGCAGTAAATTTACTGTTCATCAAGACCTCCGGGATTGTAATAATTTCAGGTTTAAACTTATATAATTTTTTTTATTTGTCAAATATTTTTAAAAAAGGTGTGGGAGAAGAGAATCAAAAATGTATTATTACATTTTTGATTCTCAACCTTACTTTTTTACCCAAGTGCATCCCTGAGGCACTTGGGTAATGTATTGTAGCATTTTTGATTCTCAACCTTACTTTTTTACCCAAGTGCATCCCTGAGGCACTTGGGTAATCTGTCAATGCATTTTGATTCTTAACTCTGCTTTTTCACCCCAGTACATCGCTGATGTACTGGGGTAATCTATTATTACATTTTTGATTCTCAACCTTACTTTTTTACCCAAGTGCATCCCTGAGGCACTTGGATGCATTTTCCAACAGGAGGCAGGTTTTGTCTGACCTGCCTCCTGTTTAATAAATACTTTATAAGCGATGTACTGGGGTGATGTATTATTGCATTTTTGCATCTCTTCGAGTATTTCTTTTTACCCTTGTGCATCAGAGATGCACAAGGGTAAAAAAGCAAAGTTAAATTCAAAAATGCAGGTGTAACTGCATTTTTGAATTTACCGACCATATCTTTTTTACTTGACAAAGTAATTTATATGATTATTTTCTTTCTAAAATAACACTTGGATAAGGAGTTTATAATGTTTTGGTTACTTGATTATTTTTTAAATGGCAATCTGACAATAGGGTTTATCTTTATTATTTATATCTGGATCGTATTTATGCTGAGATGGCTGCTCTCGAAAAGATATAAACCTTACTTAGAAGCGCATCATGAAGAGGTATCGGCCATAATACCTGTATATAATGAAAATTTATCTCTTTTTAAAAGATGCTTAAAAAGTGTACATGATGAAAATCCTAAAGAGATCATCGTAGTTATAAACGGCGGAGGAGAGAATGAGTTAAAGCTGGAGGAGATCGCATTATCTTTTAATGCTCGAGTCTATAAACTGCCTCAGCCGGCTAAAAGACCGGCCGTGGCTCTTGGTGTTCAAAAAGCAACAGGAAGCATCACTCTGCTCTTAGATAGTGATACGGTCCTGACAAAAGGCTCCCTGAAAGAACTATTGAAGCCGTTTAAAGATAAAAAAGTTGGTGGAGCTACTTCCACACAGATGATCCTAAATGCAAGGACATCTATTGTAAGGAAATTCGCAGGCTGGATGGAGGATATTCGATTTTCTATCAGCCAGCGGGCACAGAGCAGTTTTGGTGCCGTGGGATGTCTCCCGGGCCGTTTTATTGCTTTTAGAAGAGAGCTTATTGTTGATTGCCTTGACCGGTTTGTAAATGAAAGATTCCTGGGCAAAAATTGCAACAGCGGTGATGACCGGTTTTTAACTTCCCATGTTTTAAAGAAGGGGTATAAGACCATTATGCAGTCTACTTCTTTAGTATATACAAATTGCCCTGATACCTTCATCGGATTTTTAAAACAGCAATTACGGTGGGCCCGTTCCAGCCAGAGAGAAACTCTTCTTTCTTTCCCCTGGCTTTATAAACATCCTTTTACATTTTTTTCTTTTGTAACTGATATCATCACTCCATTTTTCTTTATTATTGTAGAGATTAACGTTGTTATTCAATTACTTATTTTTGGCGGAAGGTTTGTAAATATGGCACAGTTCATTTTTGATGTGATCTTTGCCTTATTTGCCATGAATTTATCTATTGGTGTCAAGCAGCTGGACCATTTTAAGGCACATCCCGGGGATGTAAAGCTTTTACCGTTATATTCGATATTTATGACATTGATCCTGACACCGATCCGGATTTACGGATTTTTCACAATGGCAGACCCGAGCTGGCATACCCGTAGTGTTATTTGGACAGACGGGTCCAGAAAGGAGTTAGCCGTCCAGCGTGAGGATACTTCGGTCAAATAATTTTTAAGATGTCAGATAACAAACAGTTAAAAGAATACAATCTTAAATTTTTTCTGTATAATTTTTTTATTGTCTGGAATGTATTGGTCATTATCCTGTTGATATGGCTGAATTTTCATATCGGCAATATTAGAATTAAAAAACCAAAAAAAGTAAACCAGATCCCTAAAATGGCCGGTCAATTCAAGCTCCTCTGGCAGAGTAAAAGTGCTTTTCAGAATATTGATAAGGATCTATATTATATTGACCATATAAAGGCTAATAATGACAGGATCAATGATTTTATTGCTCTTTCACATTCAGGACATATAACTGCTTTTGACGGAGAAAATGGTAATATCCTTTTTAATATTGATATAGGCTCTTCTATTTCAAAATTCGGACTTGTCCAGGGAAAGATACTGGCAGGAAATACCAATGGACGGTTGATCTGTTTATCTTCAGCCGGTAAAGAATTATGGAAGAGTA
>JAHITG010000056.1 GCA_018817865.1 Spirochaetota bacterium | reverse complement strand
TTTACCTGATTTTATATATCCCTTTTTATAATTGATAGTAGTACCGGCATAATTGGACGTAATAACATCAAGTCCGGTTAAGCGATTAAAGAGAACACTTTTTCCCACATTGGGATTTCCCATCAGTAAAATCTTCATTTACTTCTCCACAATATCCATTCAAGAAAACACAGGATCATTCTAATAAAAAATATACTAGTAACTAAAAATTATAGTCGTAACTATAATATAATACCGCAATATAAAATTGCAAGTATTTTTTTGGAAATGAGATATTCAAAAATTAAAAAATACATTTATCAATGTATTTTTTAATTTTACTATGCATTTTCATCCTAATGCATCTCTGATGCATTAGGATGAAAAAGAGGTGTTCGAAGAGATGTAAAACCGCATTGCTAAATGCGGTTTTACATCTCAACTTCTCTTTTTTAGTCATGAGTGCAATTAACATTGCACTCATGACTAAAAAATATTAAGGTAATTCTTTTGTGCATCTCTTAAAAAGATATATTCGATAAATTGCTAAAGTAGATTACGAAGAAATCCACTTTAGCAATTTATCTTCCCTTTTTAATGTACTGGGGTTAGTTTACAGGGAAAAAAATACCGAATCGATCTTTTCTACAGCTTCATCAACATGTTTCTTTTGTATGATCAAAGGAGGAAGAAAGCGTAATACATTATTCTGAACACAATTAGTGATCAGTCCCTGTTTCAGAAGATCCTGAACGACCTTACTGCAGTTACATTTCATCTTAAGTCCGTACATTAACCCCATGCCCTTACACTGCAGTACAAAGTCATATTTCTTTTCAATGGCTAAAAGTTTTTTATGAAAATATTCGGATATAACACGCACATCTTTTAAAAATTTTTTATTATTAATAATATCAAGTACTTTTTCCGCAACAGCGCTGATCAGATAACCACCGCCAAAGGTAGAAGCATGCATTCCCGGTTTAAACAATCCGGCAACCTCCTTCTTGACCACCATCGCTCCCATGGGGAATCCATTTGCCATGGCTTTTGCCATGGTTATCACGTCCGGAACAATATTATAATGCTGAAATGCAAACAGCTTTCCGGTTCTGCCGTAACCGGTCTGAATTTCATCCACCATAAAAAGGATCTTCTTTTTTTTACATTCCGAATAGAGAAACCGGACAAAATCCGGATCGAGCTTATTAACGCCGCCTTCTCCCTGTATCAGTTCGATCAAGACAGCAGCAACATCATCCTTTAAGAACTTTTTGATCTTGGTAATGTTATTCGCATCAGCATATATATAATTTCCCACTTTCGGCTGGAATCCCTTCTGATACTTCTTTTGTCCCGTAGCAAAGATCGTGGCCAGTGTCCGCCCGTGAAACGAATTCTTTAATGTAATGATCTTTTTCCGGGCCTTTTTGAACTGGTTACCATATGCACGGGCAAATTTTATGGCTGCTTCATTCGCCTCTGCTCCGCTGTTAGCAAAAAAAACCTTACCTTTATTTGTACATTTTGAGAGCTTCTCAGCCAGGCGAAGCTGGGGTTTAAGATAAAAAAGATTAGAAGTATGAATGAGATCCCCTACAGACTCCTTTATCACTTTTCCTATCTGTTTATGATTATATCCGAGGTTATTTACGGTAATACCGGAAAGAAAATCAAGATATTTCTTGTTGTTCAGGTCCCAGACATAAACGCCATCACCCTTTTTTAAAGCAACAGGATACCGGCTGTATGTTTGGATCACGAACTGTTTCTCTTTTTTTATTAATTCACTGAACTGACTCATAAAACAACATCCTCATACAAACGGTGAAATTATTTGATGATCTGCGTCCCAATACCTGATTCGGTAAATATTTCCAGTATTATGGAATGCGGGATCAGTCCGTTGATAATATGAGCCTTCTCCACGCCTTGTTTTAATGCATAAATACAGGACTCTACCTTGGGAAGCATCCCTTTGGTGATAATATTTCCCTTTATCTGCTTCTCTGCCTCTTTTATCTTGACAGTGGGAAGAAAAGAATCTTCCCGGCCCGGTTCCTTATATATGCCTCTCACATTGGTTAACAGGATCAGCTTGACAGCATGCAGGGCCACGGCGATCCGGCTGGCCGCCGTATCAGCGTTTATATTGAAAGATTCCCCTTTATGTCCGATCCCGACAGGTGAAATAATAGGAATAAAACCTTTTTCGCTTAGAGTCAGGACAACATCCGGGTTGATCTTCTTGATCTGTCCCACGTATCCGAGATCAGCGCTCCCCTTATCCAGTTTTTCCGCTTCCATAAGATTGCCGTCTTTTCCGGAAATACCCACGGCTTTACCGCCATGATGATTTATAATTCCGACAATATCCTTATTTACCATGCCGGTCAGGACCATCTCGGTAATATTCATGGTCTCTTTATCCGTAACGCGCAATCCTTCAATAAAAATTGCCTCTTTTCCCAGACTCTTCATCAGGTCCGTGATCTGTTGACCGCCTCCATGGATCACAACCGGGTTAATACCCACATATTTCAGTAAAATTAAATTTAAAGCAAGATTCTCTTTGGATTCTTCATCGATCATGGGTTCCCCGCCTATCTTTATCACCATGGTAGAACCGTAAAACCGTTTGATATAGGGTAACGCTTCAAGTAAAATAGTGGCCTTTTCAATCCAATCTTTAAATTTTTCCATTTAAATCCTCATTATCACGATCTGTAATGGGCATTTATTTTAATATAGTTTATGGTCAGATCAGATGTATAAACAGAGAATGATTCTCTTCCCGTATTTATCTTGATCATGACCTCTAACATACTTCCATCAAGATACTTTTTCAACTTTTTTTCGGAAAACCGCACAGGATTTCCATTCTTATATAAAAGATATCGGCCGAATCTGATCTCTACTTTATCAGGATCAAAGATTGCTCCCGATGCGCCGGCGGAAGCCAGGACACGTCCCCAGTTCGCATCAGACCCGAAAAAAGCGGTCTTGACAAGCGGAGAATTTGCGATCTTAAAACCGATCTTTTTTGCATCATCCTCTGTTTTAGCATTCATTACCTTGATCGTAATAAATTTCGTGGCCCCCTCTCCGTCCTCAACCAGGAGCCGGGCCAATGTATCCATAACATAAAAAAGATGTTCCTGAAAGATCTTCAGCTCTTTGGTATCCTGAGAAGTCAAAACTTCATTTTCAGCCATTCCATTGGCCAGAATAACAGCTGAATCATTTGTACTCATGTCCCCATCGATCGTGATCCGGTTTAATGTATGATCAACAACATCCTTGAACATACCGGTCAGGATTTTCTTTTCAATACTGATATCTGTCGTTACAAAGACCAGCAGTGTGGCCATATCCGGACCGATCATTCCCGAGCCTTTTGCCATGGCTCCGATCTTGACCTTCTTACCTTTTATAACACATTCAACAGCGATCTCTTTTTTCACGGTATCAGTAGTTAAAATGGCATTAGAAATATTGGTATGCCCTTCTTTTTTTAAAACAGGAACGATCTTTTTAAGACCATCGGTAACCTTCTTTATATCCGGCACCCGTCCTATCACACCGGTGGAAAAGATCAGCGTATTTTTATAATGGATATTAAAAAGGTTTGCAGTGATTTTAGCCGTCTTCAAGGTCATATTAAAACCTTTTTTACCGGTACAGGCATTAGCGATCCCGCTGTTCACAACTATGGCCTGAACTGTATTGTTTTGATTACTTAATGTAAACTTGACCGGAGCGGCTATTGCCAGATTTTTAGTAAAAGTTCCCGCCCAGATGCAGGGTTTTTCAGAATAAAGGATCCCCAGATCCAGTTTTTTCTTTCTTAATCCGACATTAACCGCATTGGCTGTAAATCCTGTTGGTGCACAAATCCCGTATTTCACTTGTTTAACTTTATTCTGTTTTATTAATTTGAACATCTTTCTACTACCCCGTTTATTATCAGATAAAAAGTAAGAGAAAAAAATGAATTAGCAAGTAAAAAAATCAACTTTTCAGCATTACTTCTTCTTTTTTTTCAGGCTTAGTGTCAGCTTTGCTTTCAGAAGTTTTTTTATCGGACTCGATCAAACCGGATTTAATCTTTACCTCTTTCTCGATCTCGTCGGCAATTTTCGGGTTTTCTTTGAGAAAACTGATCACATTATCCCTGCCCTGTCCTATCCGCTGTCCTTTATAGGCATACCATGAACCGCTCTTTTCCAGGATCTCATATTCTATTCCTGTATCCACAATACATCCTTCTCTTAATATTCCCTGGCCAAAATAAACATCAAATTCGGCTTTTTTAAAAGGAGGCGCCATCTTGTTTTTCACGACTTTTACCCGTGCTCGTATTCCTAAAAGCTCTTCCTGACCTTTTTTAATGTTCTCGATCTTCCTTATCTCAAGTCTCAGAGAAGCGTAGAATTTAAGAGCGATCCCGCCGGTAGTGGTCTCCGGATTGCCGAAATAGACACCGATCTTCATTCTTATCTGATTGATAAAAATAACACTTGTATTCGATTTACTGATCACACCGGTCAGTTTCCTTAATGCCTGTGACATCAACCGGGCCTGAAGACCCATATGAGCGTCCCCCATATCTCCCTCTATCTCTGCCCGCGGTACCAGAGCTGCTACGGAATCTACCACGATCAGATCAACTGCACCGCTTCTGACGAGTGATTCTGTGATCTCCAGAGACTGTTCACCCGTATCAGGCTGGGATACCAGCAGATTATCCACATCTACACCGAGTTTCTGAGCATAAGGAGGATCCAATGCATGCTCTGCATCAATAAACGCGGCTGTTCCACCCTGTTTCTGGGCTTCCGCCAGAATATGCAGAGCCAGGGTTGTTTTACCGGATGACTCCGGGCCGTATATCTCAATCACCCGTCCCCGGGGAATACCACCTATTCCAAGTGCAATATCTAGGGTTAATGCACCGGTTGGGATGCAGGGCACTTTCACTTTTGCTTCATTATCACCCATTCTCATAATGGAACCCTTACCAAACTGTTTTTCGATCTGCAGTAAGGCTACATCCAGTGCGTCTTTTTTGTTTTTTCCACTTTCCTTCTCCATAAAATATTCCTCCTCCAATAATTGTATATATATTATATACAAATAAATTTTCAACTTTTTTTAACTTTTTTAAAATTTATGCATCTAATTTAATAAAGTTCTTTGAAAAATAAAAAATAATTTATTATATTTAACATCATAACAGATAAAGGAGAAATTGTGGAAGACAAACTTCTGGAAAAACTGAGGTCGAAAGACCCGCGGACGATAGAAAATACCGTTAAAGAGTATAATAAAAGGCTCTTCTCCATTATATACCGTTTTACACACAATGTTGATGATACAGAGGATGTTCTGCAGGAGGTATGGATGAAATTCATGAACTCCCTTTACAGTTTTCAAGGGCGCTCCTCTATTTATACCTATCTTTACAGGATAGCTGTTAATGAAGCCCTGATGTACCTGAGGAAAAATAAATTTAAAGAATTCCTCCTGCCTTTTAAGGAGCCAAGAGATAACGAGACTCCTGAAAGCCTCTATATGGAAAAAGAGGAATGGGAAAATATAAGAAAAGCAGTGAAGAAACTGCCGGCTAAACAGAAGAAGGTCTTTATTTTAAGGAATGAAAATATGCCATTTAAAGAAATATCGAAGATACTGGAGATCAAAGAGAATAATGCAAAGACGCTCTATTTCTACTCTTTAAAAAATATTAAAAAAAATCTGAAGGAGAAAAAGAGATTATGAAATGTAAAGATATAAGGTCCTTTATTGTAGAAGAGATCACGGGTGAGATAACACCTGAAAATAAAAAGATACTGCTGGATCATATAACCACCTGTCCTGAATGCGCAAAAGTAATGCGGGAGATAAGTCCGATACATGCTGTTACTGAAAAATATTTTAAAGGAGTGAAGGTTCCCTATAATGAAAAAATAGAAGAGAAAATAACTGAATCTCTTTTTAGAAGGAAAATCCAAAAGCGATCTGCAATTGTGGAAAATATTAAACAATTATTCTTAAGGTCCAGGGCTTTAAGGCCGGCTCTTGTGACCGTTTCAGCAGTCCTGATCATCCTGGGTACCATCTTCTATAATACATACACGAACAGGAAAAAAATAGCTGAAACAATTTCCAGTATCGTGGCTATTCGCTCAAACACCGTTGATTTTATTCTCTTTAATAATATGGATGATCTGGTGAGCCTCTATATACAGAAGAACCAGGACCTAACTTTTATGGACGAAGACGAGCTGCTGTCACAGATCAAGTATACGCTGTCATTGTATTTGAATACTCAGCTGAACGCAGAATTTATATCAGAGAACAGTTCGATCGTTAATGACCTGATCGATGAGTATTCTCAAAAGCATCTGAATTTCTTGAAAGAGAATTATGATAAAATTTTAATATAGGAGGTTTCTAATGAAAAAAATTCAACATTTGAGTATCTTTATGCTGGTGATCTTTCTGGCTGTTAATCTTTCGGCTAAGATGGACAAAGATCACGGTCCGGGAATGGGGCCAGGGCATGAACCGGGTATGATGCCTGATTCCATGGGCTGGTGGCATAATGAAAATATCATCACTGAACTTGCCCTTACTGATGAACAGATCGAAAAGATCGAAAAGATCAAGACCGATACCCAAAAGGAGATGATAAAAACCGGCGCAGTTGTTGCGGAAAAAATGCTTGACCTGAAAGAAGAGATGCGAAAAGAGAAGCTGAATGAATCCGCGATCAACAAACTGATCAATGAGATCGCTGATAAGCGGAACCAAATGTTCAAGATCAGGATGAAATCCAAACTGGAAGGGTTAAAGCTGTTAACACCCGAACAGAGAAAAAAGCTTCATAAGATGTTGTTCCGAAATCCGAAAGGACGGAAAAAAGGCACGGAAAAAAAGAAAAAATAGTATATAAAGAAAAAAGCCCGCAACAGGTTAATACTATCCTGTTGCGGGCTCTTCTCATAGACCTTCTATTTAGTCCCTTTTTTTAAAAATAAACCTATATAATACTCCTGTTCTCTAAAACCTTCTTTATCCTGTTTACAAAAATATCAGCCAGTTTCGGGTCAAACTGCTTGCCTGAAGCTGCTTTTATGATCTTTAATGCCTTCTCTACGGGGATCGGTTTCTTATATGATCTTTTTGAAACCATTGCATCAAAAGCATCCGCAATTCCGATAATTCGGGCATAGAGCGGTATCTTTAAACCTTTCAGCCCGTCAGGATATGCGGGAAACCGTCCTTTTGTACTACCATCCCACCGTTCATGATGGTGCCTTATCGCCAGAAGGATCTTTCTGGGAAGATCAAGCTGTTTCACCAGCCTGTATCCCCTCATGGGATGATAACGGATATGTTCATATTCATTGTCACTCAATGTCAGCTTGGACTCAAGGATCGTATCTTTTACGAATATTTTCCCGATATCATGCAGAATGGAACTGACCCAGAGATCAGGAACATCTTTCTCCTTTATGATCTTGTGCTTCAGCAGTTCCGGGATAAAATAATCGACTATTCTCTGTACGCGGGATGAATGGACCATGGTTAACTGATCTTTATTCTCCATGA
Source organism: Spirochaetota bacterium (assembly GCA_018817865.1). Lineage (GTDB taxonomy): Bacteria > Spirochaetota > JAHITG01 > JAHITG01 > JAHITG01 > JAHITG01. The sequence goes on along the minus strand of JAHITG010000056.1, from coordinate 5,068 downwards.
TCTCCAGAAGCATCGGGATGATGTAATCATCAAGCATAACATCATCATTTTCAGCATTATCATGCTTTTGTTTTTTCATACAAGTACCCTAATTTCATAGATATAATAATATAATAAAATATAAAATCAAATCTTTTTAAACCGGCAAAAGCTGACATACTCACAATAGGAACACACCACATCAGAATATTTTCTAAAAAGGTCTTTTGGATCCAATATATGAATAAAGACTTTTTTCAGCAGATCATGATAGTATTCATAAACTGCTTTTTTACCCGGATTCTTCTTGCCCGTTAATAAAGGCTTCCTTATCAGATCACCGAGAAAGACCAGTTGGGCATCGATCTGATCAAGGCTGATATCACTGTTATTCTGCAAATATAAATAAATATACAGGGGAAGCTGAAAAGTTTTTACGGTCTTCCGTATTATTTCCAGGTTCTCCTCTTCCAGAAGGGCTTCCTTAAAACCGAATGAATTTCCGGAATTACCGGTCTTATAGTCGATGATCAGATATTCTAAAGCACCCTTACTCTTTTGAATGTCGATCCGGTCGATCCGGCCCTTTACCTTAATATTATAATCGTCAAATTGATACACTGTATTTAATTTTTTTTCTGTCTCTATCACTTTAAATTCATCTTCATTATTCCGGATAGAATCCTCTAAGAACTGATTCAGTTTAATAAAAGCCATCTTTTTAAAAAGGTAAAACTCACCGGATGACTCTTTATTTCCGAACTGCTTTTTAAAGATATCTTTGAATAAAGCTGCTACATCCGGATAATCTTTTCTGCTGAGAAACCGGCCTTTGAATCCATTAAAAAGATCCTTTAAAATATTGTGGATGATCGTTCCCCTGTCCATACTGTCGATATCAGTATGAACCTGATCTCTCAGGGTTAAATCCAGAATATTAGAATAATAAAATTTTATCTGGCAGAAGAGGAAATTATCAACAGCTGAAGGAGAAAACTCCATTTTGTTCAATTTACTCATTACGGATGCATCTTTGATGATCCCATCCTCATCTTTGAGCTTAGCTGTCATCAGTTCTATCCTGAATTTTGCTGTATTGATCTTTTTAACATTCAGCATCTTTCCCTCTTTTTCCTCATCCCAGATCATGCGCTCAATATATCTGCTTCTGTCAGATTGCGGTGTCTCCAGATATAACAGATGTAATTCTTTGGCATTCTCTACCAGCCTGTAAAAATAATATTCATATATCTCCTGCTGAAATTCAGGTGAAGGCAAAGAGATATCCTCAAGAATACTGACCGGTATCAGGGGATCGATCTTTTTTTCAACAGGAACGATCCCTTCCTGCATATCAAGTATAATGACATGTTCAAAATTAAGATTTCTTGTCTCCAGCATCCCGATGATCTCAAGGTCTTGAAGGGGAACTGTATTAAACCTTATGGAATTATCTTCCATAAACCGTAAAAAAAACTCCCACAACCTTTTCCTTTCAATAGAGCCGGTAAATGCCTCATCGGATAATGTACCTGATCGCAGTATGGAGAGAGTCTCATAAAAAAGATTAAAGATCTCACCGGACAGTATATAGGACTTGATCTCGCTGTTACGCAGTATATGATCAAGGATCTTTTCGATCGAAATACAGATCTCTTTTAATGTGGAAGCAGATCCCGGTGCATGAAAAAATACAGCATGGATATCTCCAAGGACTTCTCTTTGTGCTTTTTCGAGGTGTTCTTCAATTTCATCCGATTTTAAAAAACTCCTGCTGTAAAGGTCCGAATTACAATCCGCAACAGTATCTCTGATCCTTCTGGTAATATCCCGCAGAAAGATCTTATTTATCTGAATATTCTTGATAAAGGGGTTATTGAAAAATTCAAGATAGGCTTCGATATAAAAATACTGCTCCTTTTTCTTTGAACGACTGCTTATCTGACAGTCCGCAAGATTCTTGATCATCGTGAATAAAGATGTCTTGCTCACAGGATAATCGAGTGATATATTGAATTTGTCGACCTTCTTTTCTGCCAGGATCCTGTCCACGGCAAAACTCAATATCGGAAAGAGTGTGTCATTCAAAGGTGATACTATGGCTGTATTTCTGATAATATCCTTTTTGTGTAATATTTCATATACCAGATGTGATTCACTATGATAATCAAATGCAGAATAGACCTCAACGGTCCTCTTCTTCCCGGCCTCCACCTGGTCCACAAAACAGACCTCTTCATCAAAATAATTTTGAAGGTCATTGAGAATTCCCCATTTTTGGGGACTGCCATGCCAGATCAATTTTGCTGAATTATCCTTCAGCAATTTTTTTATGATCTGTTTTTCCGTACCCGTTAAAGCAAACAGGCCTGTAAAATAGATCTCTTCAAATTCATCCAGGGCACACTCTTTGATAATATCTCCGGCCTGTAAATAGCTGTACCCCCTGGTATACAAATGATTCTCCTTTAACCAGGAATGAAAACTCTTCCTTAACATTACAATATTTTGAAAGAGTTCATTTATCTGATCAGGGACACTGTACCCTATCTCCGCATTATGCTGAATGTTCTTTAGAACAGCATCAGGTACATCCTCAATATCCGTCTGGTTAATAAATTCATATATCTTTTTCACCCACGGGTATAATGTAAAAAAGTCCCGGCCTCCGGAGGAGATCTTATTGTGAAAAAGTTTGATCCCTTTTTCATTAACAATAATGTTATAGAGACCCCAGATGCCGTCTATCTCATTGATCAGATGCAATCCGGGATACCTCTTTTCAGTGATATAATTGATAAATTCATTGATCGTCAGCATGCGTGGAGGATAAAATGATGCTTTGATCTTTTCCGCTAAAAATCTCTGCAGATAAAGGAAAGGCCTCTTTCCGGGAAAGACCACGCAGATCCGGGAATAATCATTGATCCCATCTTTAAAAAGGAATTTGTCGGTAAAAACTTTAATAAAGTTATCTTTTATTGAGATACTGTTTATTTTCTTCATAATCCTTAAAAAAATAAAATTAATAAAAATAATTTAAAAAGCAAACCTTTTTATGGTCCTGCCAAAAAAAATTTATTCTTGATTAAGCAGTATAAATCGGTATATTCGATCATGAAAAATAAATTAAAGAAGAAGGTCGGACTTGCTTTGGGAAGCGGATCCGCACGCGGATGGTCCCATATCGGGGTAATACGCGCTCTGGAAGAAGCCCGCATTCCCATAGACTGCATTGCCGGAACAAGCATCGGGTCACTGGTAGGAGCCTTTTACATAACAGGTGAACTTGATTTCCTGGAGCATTTCGCAAGGGAGACGGACTGGAAGACCATCTTTTCCCACCTGGACTTTCTCTTTCCATATAATGGACTGTTAAGCGGAAAAAAAGTATACAAGCTCATTGATGATCAGATAAAGATCAAGAATATTGAAGAGGCCCGGATCCCCTTCTGTGCGATCGCCTGCGACCTGGAGACAGGTGAAGAGATAAGGATTACCAAAGGAAATATCGTTGATGCAGTACGGGGAAGCATCTCTATCCCGGGTATCTTTATACCGTTTAAAAAAGATAAAAGATCTCTGGTTGACGGGGGCCTCGTTAATCCTGTTCCCATTAACGTGGCAAGAGAAATGGGTGCAGATATCGTAATTGCCGTAGACCTGAATCATGGTATTATTAAAAAGAAGGGCCCGTCCATTGTTAAAAAATATATTGAAAAAAAAATAACCTCCAGGGAAAAAGAGGAGGACCGGGAGACAAAGCGTAATTTTATAATGAAAACCCTGAAAAACACATATAAAGATGTAGAAAGAACGGCCTTCTCCAGGATAAAGAACTGGATCACGACCGGGAATGATCCCAATATCTTTGATGTCATCGGAAATTCCATCAATATAATGGAGAACCAGATCACACGAAATAACATGAAGATACATAAACCTGATATTCTTATTCAGCCTGCCGTAAGTCATTTAAAGATATTTGATTTTCACCGGGCCGGACCAACCATCGAAGAAGGATACAATTCAGCCTCTGCCCTTATTACCAGGATCAGACAGACCATCAATGAAAAATAAAGTTGAAGAAGAGATAATAACTGTTATATTTTCAAGGATCATTTACCTGATCTATTTAATACTATCAGGAAAAAACCAATGCCAAATAAATTTAACCTGAAAAAACTGCTCTTTACCCGTCCCGATGTGCTTACATTACGGCTTCTCCGTGATCTGGTCATGCTGGTCGTCGCTGCAACCATGATCATGATCGTGGTCTTTTCCTATAAGGCAATACAGATACGGAAAAGCATTTCCATATCATTAATAAACCGTACCACATCCGAAGCAGAGAATGAATTTATAAATATTTTAAAGCCCGTAGCGGGAAACCTGACACTTATACAGAAATGGGGACTGTCAGGAACTATTAATATTACCAATACCCCCAGTCTCACCGCTCAATTCATACCTCTTTTGGAAGAGTTCCCTCATATCTTCTCTCTCATCATAGCCAATTCCATGGGAGAAGAATATATCCTGTTCAAAGATAAAAAGACCTGGATAACCCGGACCATCCGGTCCTCCGGAACCGTGGCCGCAGCAAAATGGCAGCGATGGGAGAACTCTGAGAAGATCATCCAGAAATGGCAGAAATACCTCAGATACAATCCGCGACTCATGCCGTGGTATTCCGAAGCTGTTAAACGATCAAAGGAGAACGGGATCTACTGGACAAAATCCTACGTACTGCTGCCGGAAAAATATGACTGTATCTTCGGATCAAAAAGCTGGACCACAAAAGGCAAAAAAGAGACCGACACTGTTGTCGCCATTAACATCCTTATTAAAGATATTATTGATCTGATATCCGGGATAGAGATCAGTGAAAACGGAAAGGTCTTCCTGCTTGATAACAACATGATCCTTGTCGGCCTCTCTTTTTCTAAAAAAAATATAAAAAGCCCTGCTTCAATTACATATTCCCCTTTGAATAAAAGCACCGCTCCGGTCATATCAGATGCCGCCCGGGTATGGCAGTTGAATAAAGAAAAGACAACTCATCCTTTCCGATTTAAAAACAGGGGTG
>JAHITG010000055.1 GCA_018817865.1 Spirochaetota bacterium | reverse complement strand
TTTATGGCTTTTTTTACACGGGATGATGCCCACTGTTCCGGCATAGACAAGGGGGTTTCCCAGGTACCGGTCATCAAAATGGATCGAACCGTTCACTGTGGGTATCCCGATCTTATTGCCGTAATCTTTGATCCCTTCCACTACTCCTTTATAGATCCTCTTCGGATGAAGGATACCTTCAGGCAGTTTATTGTAAGGAAACTCAGGACCGGCAAAACAGAATACATCGGTATTTGCAATTGGTGTAGCACAGAGACCTGTTCCGAGGATATCCCGTATCACACCGCCCAATCCCGTATTGGCTCCACCAAAGGGATCCAGTGCGGAAGGATGATTATGGGTCTCTACTTTGAAACAGACATTATATCTTTTATTGAACTTGACAATTCCTGAATTATCTTTAAATATGGATACGGTATGGTCTTTTTTTCCAAGCCGTTTTTTGATCTTTTTTGTTGAATCAACAATAGTCTCTTTAAAGAGATTCTTATAAACTCTTGTTTTTCCGTTCTCTTTTATCTCAATATGGGAATTAAAGATCTTGTGCTTACAGTGTTCTGACCACGTCTGGGCGATCACTTCCATCTCCAGGTCCGTGGGTTCCCTCTTTTGACTTTTAAAATGTTTCTGTATTGCCAGCATCTCTTCCATGTTTAAAGAGAGTGTCCGGTTTTTACTTAAGGAAACAAGTTCAGAAGAAGACATGGCTGATAATTTGATCTCGTTTAACATAGTACATTGATCTCTATAAACTTTTAATATACATATCCTGTACGATCAGGTTGGCCAGATACCGGCGAGCAAAGAGTTTCACATTTTCAAGGTTCAGTTTTCCTTTGATCACATATCGATAGCCGGTACGGACATTATCCGCTTTGATACTGATATCGTTCAGCGCTTTCAGAATATATGATGTGGCCGGGTCTGTCACTTCCTTTTTATAAAAGACCTCTACTTCCCATCTATCCGCTTCCGTATTTACGGGATTCTCTTTCATTTTTTCTATATCGCTCATTTTATAGATCTTCTCTTTTTCAGTTAAAGGGTCTTTAAAGAGAAGATCAATGCTCTTCTGGATCTCTTCTCTGGTTAAGGTTCCGGCTATATAATATAGTTTAGAAGGATGAATGTCCTGAATGGGCATATTGATCTGTCCAGCATCAAATGAAAGATGGTCGTCACTGCTTTTTATTTCTACCAGCCAATTCATATTCTTATTGTGTGATCTTTAAAGTTTTTTCTGTTTGTGCTGTATTCCCGGCAAAATCTTCTACAACGACTTTGATAGTATACTCCTTTTCTTTTATTGGAAATTTTCCAATAATATACGTGTATTTATCCAGGTAAATATCTTTAAAAGAGTAACTCGGATTTAAATAGTAAAAATTATTCTTTACATTTAATCTATCAAAAATATACTCGGTTAATTTATCATTATTTAAATAACAGGTGATCTTATATACTCCCATCTTATTGTTGTTATTCTGCAGAGTATCGTAAGCATTGATGAGCAGGGTGATCTCGGACCCTGCCGGGATCTGGTGTGATTGTGAAATAATGACAGGATCAGAATCGTCAACTTTAACCATGAACCGCTCTATCCTGGGCCTGACATTATCCGTGATCGCTTCTTTAAAGAAGAGGAGAGGATTCAGTATCTGATTCGGCTGTTTATTTTCCAGTGTAAAATGGAGATGGATCCCGTAGGAATGTCCTGTGTCCGAAGTCTTCCCCAGAATTGCATCTTCCTTTACGGAGATATTAGTCTTGTTCACGGAGCCGTCTTCAAGATGCATATAGTAGGACCTGGTTTTTTTATGGTCTACGATCACATAATTTCCGCTTCCGAAGTAATTATTAAAAGGAAAATCATCCTTATCCGAAAAAAAGATTATTTTTCCGTCTTCAATGGCATGGACGCTTTGAACTCCTCCGCCAAAGTCCATACCGTTGTGAAAATGATCTTTTCTGCTTTCGCCGAATGTTGATGTCAGTTTTACCCTTTTCACCGGTAAAGTTGCCGAGTCCAGGGAAGAAAAGAAGCAAAGTAATGATAATATCAATATTCTTTTTTTCATATTATATTGTATACAGATAAATTTTATTTTTAGTCTCTATTTGAAAATTATATTTATTGAATGAAAATCGAACGAATGGTTTTTCATTCTCGAAAAAAAGACGGAAATACAGTGTTCCCTTCCTGTCTAAGAGTTCTACTGCTGATATCGTATCATTTATCTTATAGGCCACAATAATATATTCTCCATCACAGGAGAGGTCCATTGAGATCATCCTGCGTTTATTATGAGAATTAAATAGTTTTTTGGAAAGTACCATCTTCTTCCTGTTTATTGAATAGAGCCTGATCCCTTTTTCACTCTCTTCCAGAAGATATTTTTCATCCATTGAGAATTGTAGTGCGATCGGCCGCCTTCTTCCCTCTGATGTTAAAAATTGATTTACAGTAGCCCCATGCCGGTCCATGATCGTGATATATTCCGGGTCCAGGCCGGAGAGGCAGGCGAAATAATTACCCCGGGATGAAGCAGAAACAGTCTTGACCAGCTGATATTTTGATTCCAAAAATTTTTTAAACCATTTTTCCTTTAATTTTTTATCAAAAAGTTTTATATATCCGTTTGAGTATCCTATGATGATCTGATTAGTGTGAGAAGATATATCAAATGAAGTTAAAAACATCCCGCTGGAGACATGTTCGCTGATATCTTCTCCCTGCATATCCACGGTGGCATAACCGCCGTTCTCTCCGGTAATAAGAAATATAATATTCCTGTTGTATGTTGTAAAAGGATACGAATATGTCTTTTTTGTCCAGGAGATGCCGTTTTTTCTGTGAAAGAAGGAGATCTTATCACCATTCTGGTTGTATACAGCCAGTCCCGGATCACCTTTTCCGTCGCTTACGATCATGTCCGGGCTGATCTTATATACGGATTCTATTGTACTGTCATTGGAATAAAAATGGAGGTCATGATCATGCATGAAATACTTCTTTTTCAGCTCACCGATCTTTTCTTTATAAAATCGGTCATAAACCGTCTTTGATATATCTCCTTTGTCTATCTTCCAGATCAAGTGCGGATTCACAATTATAAATTTATATACAGGGAATAAGAGCATAAGAAAAAGAAATCCGAATGTCTCATATTTCAGCTGAAAGCGGAATTCAGGTTTTAAATTTTTCAGCAATTTTTTCAGTGATTTTTTAAGATTTTCCATGTTTTGCGTTCTTAAAATATGCGGAATAAATGGTTTGTCAAGAAGTTTTTAGCTGAAGATCTAATCGCCGATCAGGGTGATGAAGAGGGTGCGTGACCGGGGCCGTGTATCAAAATCCACAAAGACGATCTGCTGCCATGTCCCCAGGATAAGCTCTTTATCCTGGAAAGGGACGGTAAGGGATGTCTTTATAAAGAATGACCGGACATGCGCTGCCCCATTATCGTCATTCCATGTATTATGATGCGCATAATTATCCTTGTAAGGGAAGAGCTTTTCCAGGAAATCTTTTATATCTTTTTTTAATCCGGGTTCATATTCTATGGAAGAGATGCCTCCGGTTGAACCTGCACAATGGATATTTACGATCCCGTCCTTTATCTTGTTTGTTTTTAGGATGGCCTCTATCCGGCTGGTAATATCTATAATGTCTGTCAGGCCTTCAGTCTTTAAGTTGATCTTTTCAATTACTGTCATATCTGAATAATTTTTGAAGAATGGTCCTGAATTTATTGGATTTCTTTTTCTGATATTTTTTGATCAGCTGAAGGTTATATTTAAACCGCTGCTTTGGATTTATCAGGATAGTATACGCTTTATTTATTTCATCATAAATAAGATTATCGGTTAAATTGTCGGATTTTTGATTAGTGGAACTTTTTTCCGTAAAAGCCCTGCTGATCTCATCATTTGAAGCGGTATAGCTTACATTTAGTAATTTATAATAATCTATGAACATCTTAACAATATTTTCGGGTTTAATAAAATTTACTTTATACGGTTTTTTTACAAAAAATTTGGCCGCTTTTTTGGAGATCGTCGTCTTAATAATCAGGGAGAACAGCGGATTTCTATGAGATTTCCGTCTTTTCCCGGGTGCCTTCTTTAGGGAGGGCGGAGCATTGCGATCTTTTACATTTAAAAATATTAAAATGATTGAAATTCGATCTGAAAATAGTATACTGTAATGAATATTTGATTTTCTAAGGATAGCCGATAATATTGAGAATGGAAAAAAAGATCGAAGTAAAATCTAATACCGGTACTGACTCTTTTCGCATTTTTGAGGATTTCTATCATAAGTACAAGAATATGTACTTTAATTATATTTTAAAGTTTACGAATAACTATGATACCGCAGAAGACCTTCTGCAGGAGTCCTTTATCAAGATCGCGGATAAGTTCCATACACTGAAAGATCCCTCTAAATTCAAGTCCTGGGGATTCCAGATCGTAGCCAATACCTGCCGTGACTGGTATAAAAAAGTAAAACGGGAGAAAGTGGTGTATACGGAGAATATTGAGAATTTTGAAGAAAAGCATGATCCTGTTGAAGAAGAGACTTCTACCGGTGAAGTAAAAAAGATGATCGACGGTATCCTGGGTTCATTCCTGCCGGATGAAAAGGAGATCTTTATCCTGAAGCAGTATGAAAGGATGAATTACGAAGAGATCGCCGGTGCTCTTAACCTCTCAAAGAGGACGGTCAGGCGGAGGATGAAATCCGCTGTGGTTAAGGTAAAGGCGGAATTGACACGAATGAATTTTGCCGCAGGTTGATAAAGTAAAATAAAAAGGTGAAAAAGTGAAATGTAAGAATATCAGAGAAAAATTATATTTTTATCATTATGGGCTTTTAAATGCGTCTCAAACCGGAAAGGTAGAGAACCATTTACTGGAATGTAAAACATGCCGGAAGGAATTAGACCTTATCAGGAATAGAACGGAGCTTTTTAATGCCGGAGATAAAGAGGTAAAAGTAGAGTCCTATCTTGATAAAAAGATCTTGAGCAGGGCCGGAGAGATCCTCAGGGAGAAACAGCCGGGTTTTGTGTTCAAAAGTTATAAACCGTTGATCTTAAAGTTGGGGCTGGCATCTGTTTTTGTTTTTATCATGGGAATATTGATATTTCGTCAGATGAACATGAATAATTCAGCCGGGTCCATTGTTCTGACCCGTCATGTGATAATAAATGATCAGGAAGTCCGGGGACGCATGCACTTAAAAAAAGAAGCCGGTATTACTGTTCCGGAAGGTTCAAGTGCGGATATCGAACTTAAAGGAAGTTATAAGATCCATTTGTATGAGAAAACGGACTTTTTTATATCAAAGTCCAGAGATGTAGATACGTATATTAACATGAATTCAGGATCGGTTTATTTCAGTGTGAACAGAAGGAAGGAAGAGATGAAGATCGAGACATTGAATTCCCTGATCAGAATTACCGGGACAAAATTCAGGGTCTCGGTAAATAAAGAAGAGAACAGCACTAAAATTGAGATGGTCAAAGGAAGTATAGTAGTACAAAATAAATTCAAGCCTGAAAAAAGTGTTGTAGCTTTAGCGGGTGAGAAAGTGATTGTCAGCAACAGGGATCTCCCCCTGATCATCAGGTCAGAGATGATAGAAGATCCCTTTAAAGAAGGGGCCGCTCCGGCTGGAAAGTATAAGGAAAGAGTATATTTAAAGACCGGTTCTGTCTTTACAGGCAATATTATCACGCAGGATGGAGATGAGATCATCATTGATACGGATGCCGGTGAGATCAAATTGAATAACATTGATATTGATAGAATTGAATATATTAAATAACTTCATTAAGCTCCTTCCAAACGGCTTGACATTCTAAAATTATCGCCTAAATTCATTTTATGAAAAAATTAACAAACTACCCTGAGAAGTTTGATGTGATCGTGGTGGGTGCCGGTCATGCGGGTTGTGAGGCAGCCTTAGCTTCCTCCCGGATGGGAGTAAAGACCCTGCTTATTACGATAGGACTGGATAATATAGCACAGATGTCATGTAATCCCGCTATCGGAGGTATTGCAAAAGGCCATCTTGTGCGTGAGATCGACGCGTTAGGCGGGGAAATGGCGAAAAATATCGATAAGACAGGGATCCAGTTCAGGATCCTGAATACAAAAAAGGGTCCGGCCGTACAGGCTCCGAGGGCACAGGCTGATAAAAAAGCGTATCAGCAGGAGATGAAGCATACACTGGAATCTCAACCGAACCTTTTTTTAAAGCAGGATATCGTTGATGAGATCGTCCTGGAGAAGAATGTTATTAAAGGGGTTATTACACGACGCAGAATAAAATATACGGCTAAAGCTGTTATTATCACAACAGGAACTTTTATGAGGGGGCTTATCCATATCGGCCTTTTTAAATACAAAGCCGGAAGGGCAGAGGAATTTTCTTCGGAGAAATTATCCGCTTCGTTAAAAGAGCATGGCCTGAAGCTCGGCAGGCTGAAGACCGGTACCCCGGCCAGGGTCAACAGAAAAAGTATTGATTTTTCCGCCCTTGTGGAACAGAAAGGGGATGCTGTACCGGTCCCGTTCTCCTTTTCCACTGAGAGTATCCAGAGGGAGCAGGTGAGCTGTTATATTACTTATACTAATGATAAGACCCATAATATCATACGGCGGAACCTGGGCGATTCTCCCTTATATGGTTCTAAGAAGATCATTAAGGGAATCGGGCCCCGTTACTGTCCCAGTATCGAAGATAAGGTGGTGAAATTCCCTCATCATACAAAACATCAGCTTTTCCTTGAGCCGGAAGGATATAACACGGAAGAGATCTATGTAAATGGGATGTCCTCATCCCTGCCTGAAATAGTGCAGTATAAAATGTACAGGACCATTAAAGGGCTTGAAAATGTCCAGATCCTGAGGCCGGCTTATGCCATAGAGTATGATTTTGTCGTTCCGCATCAGTTAACCCCGGGCCTTGAAACTAAAAAGATAAAAAATCTCTTCCTGGCAGGGCAGATCAACGGCACCTCAGGATATGAAGAAGCTGCGGGCCAGGGGGTCATCGCCGGGATCAATGCGGTACTTTCTATAAAAAAGAAAAAACCGTTCCATGTCTCCCGCAGCGAAGCTTATATCGGTGTCATGATCGATGATCTCATTACAAAGGGGATAGACGAGCCCTACCGGTTGTTTACATCAAGAGCGGAATACCGTCTCTTCCTGAGATGTGATAACGCGGATCTCAGGCTCATGAAATACGGACATCAACTCGGACTGGTAGATGAGAAGACCTATAAAAAGATGATCGATAAATATAAATGGATCAATGACAGGATCCTCTTTTATCAGAACAAGAGTATCCCGTTCAGGTCCTTTAACCAGTCAAAACTTGCAAAGAAAAAGAAGATCTCTCTGACCCAGTCACAGAAATTATACCAGATCATCAAGCGTCCTGAGTTCATGATCGAGGACTTTGAGGTTCTGGATGAAGAGCTTAGAAAGAGGCCATATGATATTAGAGTTGCATTGTATACAAGTATCAAGTATGAAGGGTATATTCAAAGGGAACTCAATGAGATAAAAAAATTCGGAAAAATTGAGCATTCCTATATACCGGATGATTTCAATTATGATAAGGTAGAAGGACTCTCTATTGAGTCAAGACAGAGGTTCAAGGAAGTCATGCCTGTATCCCTCGGACAGGCCAATCGTATTATCGGGATCAGGCCGTCGGATATAACCCTGCTCATGGTCTACCTTAAAAAATCAAGTAAAAATAAAAAGGACTTTACTGATAAAAGCAGATAGAGATTATGGGTTTCTGAGCTTCTTTTAAGAATAGAATTCCCTGATCTTTCCTGCAACAGTTTTGATCTGGGCCTCTTTCAGTTCCGGGTACATGGGTAGAGAGAGGATCTCATTTGACAGCTTCTCCGCAACAGGAAAGTCCCCTTTTTTATAGCCAAGGTATTTATACGCTTTCTGGAGGTGCAGGGGGATAGGGTAATGGAGGCCTGCCATGATATTATTTGATGTTAAATATTCCAGGAGTTTATCTCTTTTTTTTACCTTCACAACATAGAGG
>JAHITG010000054.1 GCA_018817865.1 Spirochaetota bacterium | reverse complement strand
TCAGTTCCGCCTTTTATATACCCATAGTAGCTCCCCAAAACAGTGGTAGCGGAAAAGATTATTATAATTACAATACCGATGGTCCTTTTAAGCATACTCTACTCCTTGATAAAAAATGAAACCTGTAAATTACCGCTTTGGCGGATTCGGGGGCATGTGCTGATACTGTATCGTTTTCTTTACTTCTGTACTCTTCCTGTTAACATCTTCTGCTTTAATAACTATCTTATTTATTCCGGGCTGAAGTACTACAGGCACGCTTATAAGGGCACCGGATACAGCACCATTGATCTGTACTCCATTTACAGCGACCCTCTCCAGATTCTCATCCGTTACAATAAATTTAACCGTATAATTTTTATTCCGGGACACTTCCAGATTACCTGCGGGACGGATAACAAGAATAACAGGAGCTGATGTATCATCCTGGGAGCTTCCGCCGGAACTGCGTACCGGTACGGGGACGGATGCTGCCTGTCCCTGCTGAACTTCAGAAGCAAAACCCGCATTTACGATCTGGCTGGGGCCTATATTCCCGTTATCCTGAATAGTTACCCTCCCTTCGATCACCTCAACCCTTGTAAGATCTTTTAAAACCGTTGCCCAGAAAAAGGTCCCTCTGACACCCACGACCGCAGTAGGCGTGTCTATAGTAAGATTATTGGGTGTCTTCTTCAGCTTCTCAAGCTTGATCTTCAGGGATCCCAGAAAGACCTTGATCTTTGACTCATTCTTCTCTTCTTTTGATAAATACTTATCCAGACTGATCACACTGGTATCCTTGACCTGAAGCATAATGCCGGTGGGCAATGAAATACTCAAGCGGGCCCCATTGTATGATTTAATAAGGTTACCCTCGTAAATTTTTGTCCCCACTTTAAGCTGCTCTGTTCTTTTATCGTTCCTCTTGACCAGGGCTTTCCCGGTCTTGTATGTTACCTTACCGTAGCTTTCTCCCTTTTCACTCTTCTGCGCCTCCAGGACTGAAACACCTGCCCCTGTGAACAGGATCAAAGCAATAAAAATGCTGATCGATCTTTTCATTCTAATGTCCTCCTGAAATTCCTCTGCTGTAACCTGAAATAAAATTAATACCTGTATGCTCCGCAGATGGTATGTTTAATTCCAAGTGATCCCTGGTAACCTATGGAATAATCCGTACTCCATCTCTTAAGGCTGAGCTTGATGCCAAGATTCATCATGCTCAAGCTGTGTAATGCATTGACCTCGTGATTATACCCGTAATATCCTACAGTATCCCGGACACCGCCGAATAACTCCATCCATTGTATTACACCGGCATTAAACCCGGTACTGAAAATAATATCCTCAAGATCACTCAGCATTGTCGTAGAAAGGTGCACCCTTCCAATATGATATCCGGCTCCCAGGCCGTAAACCCGGTCAGGAGATTCGTATCGAATATTATTTCCGGATATTTGATAATTGATCAGGTTATCTACAACTGCGGTTAAAGTCCATCTGCTGCTCAGCCTTTTTTCAAGTCCTGCGCCGATGGTAGCCACAACACGGTTATATCCTTCAAATAACCTCTGGTAAATTATTTTATTATTTACTCCGATATTTAAACCTTTCTTTAATTGCATGCCATATCCTAAAGAGATACAGCCTTCATAAGTTGAAAATCCGCCTGTCTCATTACCCTGGTCATCGTATCCTATCAAATCGCTGTTTTCCAGCATCAAAGCACTTAATCCGAACCCGAATTTCTCCTTTGAATAGGAGACCCCCATGCTGTACACACCAATTCCCTGTATCCCGGTCTCCCCTTCCTTTAACAGAAAATTTTCACTGAAAGGAATACTGTAGCCGGCCATGACCTGATCAGCCCTGTTCACGAGGAGAGCCGGATTATAAAAGGAAGCGGCTGTTGGAACAGACGAAACAATACCGGTCTTACTCAGGCCTGAACTTCCCACTCCGTACTGCAGAAAAGCATACGGATCTGCACCGTAAAGCACCTGTGTAAATAAAATTAAAGATAGAACTACTATTGATCTTCTATTCATAACTAATCTCCTTTTTTATCTTCTGAATAAAAGGCTGTACTTTGAGTTACTGGATAACAACGAATTTTCCTCTTGCCCTGTCGGACCTGTCGCTGATCCTGCTGAGAGCTTTGATCTCATAAATATAAACGCCTGAAGGAAGGTTCCTGATATTCATTATCTCAATATGCTTCCCGATCATCCGATCATCGAGATCAGCACTTTTAACTTCAGCACCGGTTATATCATAGATGCGTAATTTAACAGAGCTCTCTTCGCTGATCATGTATCCGATCTTTATAGTCTCCCTCTCCCTGGTCTTTACCGGATTGGGATACGCTTTTGGATCGATCACCTTGATCCCTCCGACCAGAAGGGCAGCATACTCGGGAGTGGCCACTTTCAGAACATACTCCTTGTTGATCCCGTTCTTACCTCCGTTCACTTTGAACGACCCTGCTCCGGTCCGTACCAGTTCTTTTCCGGAATACTTTTCAGCCAGCAGACAGTACAATCCCGCATCCCGGATACCGGTCAGGTCGTATTCCAGATACCCGTCCTCATATTCATATTCACTTACTGCTTTGAACTGCCAGATACTGATCGTTTCAACCGGCTTTTTAATGTCATAACTCAGGCCGTCTCCCAGCTCCAGCCGGACGTTCTTGCCCGGAACACGGGGGGCTTTGAAAGCATCTTCCGTGCTGTATTCGTTTTTAGCACCTTTGCTTGTCCCAACGACATTGTATTGGTCCTTCCTGTCTTTGGCACTGAATCCGAGCCGGGAAACCCATGCGGTCTGGTCTTTCTCCAGTGCAACGGTAGTGCCCAGGCTGCTCAAGCTGACCGCACCGGCCCCTAGACCCTGGACCCATGATGCGGTCTGTTCACTCGCTTTGATACCAAGGTCACAGGATGCTTCAGCCCATATCCAGAACCCTTCCCATGGATTCAAACGGTCTGTCACATAGTATCCGTTTGCCGATACATCCCATCCCCAGATCCTGGGGTCTACCAAGCCGATCGATGCAGCTTCTTCCCATGTGTGGAATGCACTGTTTTTACGTATCTTTAAAACATTACAGATCATTCTGAAAGGAGTGCTTACCAGGTTCCAGCCCGGCCGTAAAGGTTTTATAAATTCGGCATCAGCAGGGACATCACCGATGAACGGACTCTGGAACAGGACATTGACCAGTGGATAGACCCAGTACCCGTGCCCTTCAGCCGGATTTTCCGTTGATGTAAATAATGCCGGTTCCTGGTATTCCTGCACTTTTGCATTCCAGAAATAGATGGAGGAATAATTGACCCCCATAATACTTAATGCGCTTTGCAGTGAGTCGGCTCCCGGCGGAAGGTCAAGGAGTCCTTTGAGGTTCCACCTGTTTGCCCTGAATATCAGGTTGGAATTATAAGAAGAAAGAATACCGGTGCCCATGAACTCCATGTATCCCATATCAGGGGCTAATCCCTGAAACATATTGGAGATAATATCAACATTACTGGCACTGTCCACAGCAGGACTTGTCTCTGATATGATGGAGAGGTCACCATGGATATTGAGGAGGGGGTTAGCAAAGATATTGCCGTTACCCCAGATAAGTGAACTGCTGATGGTGTTGGTGGGTGCATAATTGGCATAAAAGTCATTATAGGCCAGATGGACCGCGGCACCGCCCTGAAGCTGGACACCGTAATCTCCCGGGCCGGAACCGTTCGAAAAAATAATATTGTTGATCATTTCACCTATAGATGTTGTATCCCACAGAACACCCATATCGCCTATGGAACGGTAAATGGTATTATTGACCAGCCTGGTAGGATCAGAACCGATCAAATGAACACCAAATCGATCATGGTCCCGTATTAAATTTCTGTAGATCTCATTATTATCAGCCATATTGATATAGATCCCGTTGGACTGATTCAGACCGCTGAAGCTGTTGAAGGTTATCATATTATTATCCGAAAATTCACCGGCTATCTTGAGACCATACTGTGTGTTTGAAAATATATCATTCTCGTTTATGAGATTGTATGAAGAATTATCCCCTATATAAACACCATGCTTAGCATGAGAAAATATCTTATTATTCAGATAAGAGTTCCAGCTCGCATTGGAGACAAAGATACCGGTCTCCTGGAGCGGGCCGTAGATACTATTCCCGATGATCTGGTTATTCACCCCCTCAACTCTGATACCGTTTATATTGTTCGAGCAGATCCTGTTGGCAGCAATAAAGTTAGTACTGGATGTCCCCTCAATGAAGATCCCTGACTCACTGGCATTCTTAATGGAGAATCCTGAGAGATACACATAACGGCAATTCGCCAAAGTCACAGCATACTGGGCTCCGCTCCCGTCGATGAATGTATTCCTATTGTCTGAAACAGCATTCCACTCTTCCGAGAAGAGATAAAGGTACATTTTATTGGCAATAATTATGGGCTCATTATAGGTCCCCGGGGAAACAAGGATCATGTTGCCGGTTAAAGCGTGATCAAGTGCTTCCTGGATCGTATAATACCCCTGTCCAAGGGTAGTATTTACTACCGAAAAATCAAACACATGCATTGATTCGATCCACCCCATATCCGGGCCCAAGCCGAAAAACATTCCTGTCCAGGGTATAATATTAGTTCCGCTGTCAACAGCAAAGCTTAGAGGAGAGGTGATCTGAAAGAATCCTGCTGTATCGGCCATAGGGTCCTGTACAAAATTACGCGGACCATGCTGAATGCTTGTTCCGTTGGTTGGCCCCTGTATGTTCCCGGAAAAGATATTATAGGCGATATAAACAGAAGAGGTATTACAGTCAGCGCCATAGAAACAATTGGACGCGATTATATTATTCAGTAAAGATCCGGTTGAATTATCCCAGTTTACTCCATTACTGTATACACTGTAAAAGATAGTATTATTGAAGATCTGATTGGACAGGGAACTGTTGAAAATAGTAATGCCGTTATATTCATGCTGTGTGATCAGGTTTCTGAAAACCATTGTTTTTTCAGCCCCGTTTATGATGATCCCCTGTTGCTGATTTAGTCCCCTGATGATATTCGACATAATAATACAATGACTCGAAAAAAACCCGTTGATAAATATTCCGCCGGAAAAATTAGAACAGATATGGTTATTTTTGATCTCACAATTCGGGGAGTTTGCCGTGACCTCAATACCATACTCCGGAGCAAACTTTATGGTGAACCCTTCAATAACAGAATTCATGGCATTGCTCAGTTTGATGATTGCAGGGTTTCCTCCCGGCTCCAGAATCGTCATATTATTATCATTAAACTGGGTCCATGCCGTGGCCCGTAATGTTATAAAAGCATTGGTAATCAATATATTCTCATTATATATTCCCGGATCGACTTCTATCAGGTCCCCGGGTATTGCATCCTTTAAGGCATTCGTGATAAAAAAATAATTCATTGAGGATGTTCTATTGTGGACCTGCTGCGAATGAACCGGTTCCACAACAACTATTAATATTAATAAAATAAATAACAATATGGAAAGCGCCTTTGATCTCAATACTTCTTTCATGTTAAATCTCCTTGACTCTTTGATCAACATAATAAAAGAGAAGAAATATATTATTACAATTCAGATGATTAAAAGTGTAGCAACAGACCTTTAGGTCTGTTATAAAAATCCACCTTTCTGTATCCTTACCTTTCAATTACAGGTCTAAAGACCCGCTGCACCACTGCTGTATTGTATCATACCATGTATACAGCAACACACCTTTAGACCGGAGGTGCCCTTTGGATATGTGTTAAATAACAGGAAGTGACTGACTCATGGCCTGTCTACAGGTTCTTGAACTCTGAGATCTGCGAAAGTTTATTATACCGTGCTTTGATATCACCGTAAACGACATTTTCAAGTCCCTTGGTCCCGAAGTTCTGAACATTAAAGCTGGCGATCACGGTCGCATATACCACAGCCTGCCTCAGGATCCTGTCATTGACTTTTTTCTGTTTATCGATAAAGCTTAAGAATCCTCCGGCAAAACTGTCACCGGCTCCTGTCGGATCGATTATATCTTCCATGGGAAAAGCCGGTGCCGAAAAGACGGAATCATGCCCGAACATCAATGCCCCGTGTTCTCCCTTTTTAATGATAACGGTCTTCACGCCCAGAGCCAGTACCTGCTTGGCTGCTTTTAAAAGATTCGGCGTCTTGAACAGCTGCCTGGCTTCACCGTCATTTAAAAGCGCGACATTCACACGCTTCAGCACATCGATCAGCCGGTCCCGCTTGGTCTCTATCCAGTAATTCATAGTATCACAGACGATCAGCTTGGGGCTTTTTACCTGCTGGATGAGCTTCAGCTGTATATCCGGATCAATATTAGCCAAAAAGACATACTCCGAATTCTTCATCGCCTCCGGGATCACCGGATCAAAATTCTGGAAGACATTGAGCTCTGTTTTTACCGTATGGGCGGTATTCATATCATACTCATAGAACCCCTCCCAGAAAAATGTCTTTCCGTTCTCAACCTTTGCCAGGGCATCTACATTGATCCCCCTCTTCTGAAGAAAAGTGATCTGATCATGCCCGAAATCACTCCCCACGACACCTACCAGATTTACACGGCTCAGGATAGAAGCAGCGAGAGAAAAGTGTACGGCACTGCCTCCCAAAGTCCTGTCAACCTGGCCGAATGGAGTCTTGATACTGTCAAATGCAACTGAACCGACTACTAAAATCGACATTTCTATCTCCTGTAAAAATTATTAATTGATTTTGTATTTAACCTATACTTTATAATAAAATGTAGGGGTTCGATTCATCGAACCCACGAGTATATGTTTTAAAGAATGGGTTTGACACCCCTTCGGGGCACTTCGTAAATCAAACCCCTACAAAAATAATTCACAAGATAATTCTATTAATATTATTGAAATCATATCTCTATCTACTTTAAACGGTTATCCGTAATAATGCGCTTCATATCTTTTACAGACTGATAAAGGCCCGTAAAGAGAGCCTTTGATATTATGGAATGGCCTATATTAAATTCTACGATGTCCTTGATACCTGCTATAAGAGGAACGTTTTGAAGCGTAAGCCCATGCCCGCATGCCACCTCTATACCGATCTCCCTGGCAAACAAAACGCTCTCCCGGATCTTCTTCAGCTCCTGAAGGTGCTGATCCTTTTTAAAATAATCAGCATAATGTCCCGTATGTATCTCTATCATCTGAGCGCCGGCCTCTTTTGCTTTCTCGATCTGATATTTATCCGGTTCTACGAAGAGGCTGACAATAATATTCTTTTTCTTTAATTCATCTGCAACATCTTTCAAGGGGTCAAAATCAGCTATGACGTCCAGCCCGCCTTCTGTGGTCAATTCCCGCCTTTTCTCAGGGACCAAAGTGGCCTGATTGGGTTCTACTTCAAGGGCCCGTTTTACGACCCCCTCATCAATGGACATCTCCAGATTCAGCTTGACATCCACTGTTCTTCTAATGGCCAGTACATCATCATCATGAATATGCCTTCTGTCCTCGCGCAGGTGAACAACGATACTGTCTGCTCCCGCACTTGCACAAATACCTGCAGCAACAACCGGTTCAGGCTCAAGGCCGCCCCTTGCATTGCGCAGTGTAGCCACATGGTCAATATTGACTCCAAGCCGTATCATCCTATTTTCCCTCCACTTCAATCTTTAATTCCACCGGATCGATCCCTCTCATCTTGCAGTTCCAGGGGATCTTATGCTCTACTCTTAAAGAATAGGAACCTTCCTGAATAATATCCGCCATATTAATAAAAAGAAAATCCTTCTCCTTCTCAAGCAGGGAAAGCCTTTCCGGGGGCCCTTCCAGTCGAACACTGGCAATAAGGTCATTTTGATTGGCGATCTTTAAATTGCTGTTTAAATTTTTAGCAATGATCGGGATCTGGCTGATAAACCTCATCTTATAATTCTTTTTTATATTGATATTGATCGTTACCCGTTTATAATTGTATGCTGTAATAAACTCGCTGGGAAGGTCCAGCTCAACAGTTTTATGAATAGAACCGGTAACACCGCCGATATCTACAGGGATGGTCCGGACAGCTTCCATAGTATTTATAAGAGAGACAGGCCCGCCAACCAGGATCGTTTTTGGGGAAAAAGATTCTCCGGTCTTTAAATATCCTTCTGCCGGAGAATTGATGATCGTGATACTCACCGGAAGCTCCTTTAAGACCAGTTTGTCCATATTAATGTTTATCTCTTCCGGTTCAGTGGAGGCGATCCTGACCCTGTTATACTTCTTGGTCAGATGGACCAGTACAGGAAATTTATTTTTCCCAATGGCGGCATTTTTCAGATCCATTTCAGCTTTCAGGTATTTAACATTTATTGATTGAATAGTATCCTTCGGCCCCTTTATCTTTATGGTGATCATGTTGTTAAAGGGGTCGGCGATCGCCATACCTTTGGGAATATTCTTCACTATCAATGCCACGGAGAAATACTTCTGGGGAAGCTGTTCATAATTGATATAGAACCACAAGAGGATAGCAACGACAAGAGAGATGATCTTCGCCAGCCGGTCTTTGGTAATAAATGAAATAAATTTTTCTTTTAACTTTTTCATAACTTATGATCCTGACAAAACCGCCTTCTCACCGTAATAAACGGTTCAATTCATTGATCAGGGTTATATCGTCAAAGTCC
>JAHITG010000053.1 GCA_018817865.1 Spirochaetota bacterium | reverse complement strand
TGATCAATGTTCTTCCCTGTAAATGTTTCCGGCTCCACGCTGATCAGGACTTTACTTGTTGTATTGTTCTGTATGAAAAAGTGTCCTGAACCCTTCTGTCCCGGCTCTACGGACATCTCCACAACTGTTGGTTTAATTGTTATTGCATTCACAACCGGCTGAAGAACAAGTAAAAGAATAAAAGCAGTTACTATTCTTTTAATTTTTATCTTTTTCATAATATACCTTTTTAAAACAGGCAGGAAGTATGGAATACCTCCTGCCTGATCTTATTACATTCTTTTATTCATTAAGAATTTCAACAATGAGGTCACCTGAATGATAAGACTGAGCCGGTTTTCCTTCAAAGGAAGTACCGATCGCAACATATACGGTCTTATCCGTTACAGGAGTCGATTCATCTACTGTTTTTGTACTGATGGTATAGAACTGGCTGGCTGTTCCGTACAGGATCTTCTTGTATCCAATAGCATCAACACCCTGAATATAATGGTTCGGGTCATCAATTCCATATGCAAAATTCCTTTCCCATGTCCATGCCCAAGTTTCCATAGGACGATTATTCGGAGTTAAAACATTGGCTGCATTAGGTTTAGCTGCCAGAGCAGGCAATTGAGTGGTTGATAAGAGAAGCCCGTCAGCACTGGCACCAAGATGGGTATAATAATCCTTGAAATAGGTCCAGTTCGTAGCGGCAATAGAAGCATCAGTCAGGTTGATAGCTGTGTTGTTATCCTGACAGCTCCAGAGCATAGCGGCAACATAATCCGGATTAGAGACCCCGATCAGGCCGTTTGCTTCGGATCCCAGGTCCCAGTAATCCGTCTCATCGTTATCCTTAAATTTTGCAGTTGAATAACTTTCATTGGAATTAGAAGTATATACCTGGATATTGTACGAATTATTCTGAGGATCCCAGTCGATCTTAAGCGCCTCAGGGGAAGTAGCATATTTTCCGTTACTCAGAACAGAGATACTTCCGAATTCCACGATCCCGTTACCTGCAGTTCCGCCGGTCTTTCCTGTCATCTGAACATCGATCGCTGTCAGAGACATGGTAAAACCTTCCAGTACAGCAGAGACATCTACATTTGCTTTAGTTGCCCCGAAAACAAATGCACCCGGGATCAATAATAACAGTAATAAAATTATTGATCTTTTAATCATTTTTTTCCTCCTCAATGATTTTCTTTTTTTAATATGAATAATTGTTGCAGAGTATATTTTTCTTCTATATCACCTCCCCATCTATAATAATCTACGAAAAAATTTTCTTTCGAAGAATATATTTAATATACCAAAAATATTCTAAAAGTCAAGAAAAAAATATTTTTTTACGAAATTTTTTTCTATTTGTCAGGTATATTAGGCGGTAAGCTTTAAAGCAGGCTATCGCTAAATTAAAAGTAATGTAGTAAGGGGCTGCTTGTGCCTTTTAGGGTATAGCCCCGCTTGAAATAAACTATTTTTACTCCATAGACGGGCCTAAAGGCCCTTGCTACATTTTTTGTCAATTAAATATTAATTTAGCGATAGCCTGAAAGACCTGTTATTACTTCAATATGCCTATTTAATAATTACTTTATAGATAAGGGTCTGCCCGTCCTCATCAGACTGGATAAGAGGTTTCTTCCAGCGTAACCATTTTACATTGGTTTTTACTGTATATCCGTTACTGTAATCAGTAGAATCAAATGCCTGGGACGGCAGATTGTTAGTAGTGTACTGCATGGTCCAACCTGTGGCAGTACCCATCAAAGAAGTACTGAAAGAGACAAAGGATGCCATCCTGTCATAGATCACAATATTCTTTCCTCCAACAGCCCCGGTATTGGAATAGGTTATTTTATAGGTCAGGGTTGATCCCGGTATTAATCCCGTAGGATTATTATTGACCGATATATTAGAGACAGACTTTGAAATGGAGATCAACGTGGTAAGAACTACCGTAACCTCTGCTCCGGGAGAATACCAGCATTCATTGGTATAGAGGGAGAACGGATCATCCATTGCCGTGATATAATAATAATGTGTCCCTCCATCAAGCCCCTCGTCTAAAATATTGGTAATGATTACGGGGCTCGTCTGGGTTATAACATCATTATATGTAAAATTACTCCATTTTGTCTCATTGGTCGTATGGTAAATATTATATTTTACAAAATCACCGCCGGATGTCTGGTTCCATTTTAAGATCACACTGCTCTCATTGGTAACATAAGCGGTCACCTGTGTAATACGGGGAAGCGTATCCGTATCTGTATTCTCTTCATTATTGAATTCTCCGAAGAGTCGGAACGGAATAAAGTTGGAGTATCCGCCATGGTTGCTGATAGTAGAAGCGATATTGGTAACAGAAGTGGATCCCCACCAGTTATTGGTAAATACGGCAGGAATTCCCAAATTATAAATATTATATATAGAATTATTCACCAGGTTATTCTTTTCAAACCTGTTAAACGTGCTTTCATCGATCCGTACTCCATATGTATTGGTCTTCATCGAATTCAAATAAACAGACGA
>JAHITG010000007.1 GCA_018817865.1 Spirochaetota bacterium | reverse complement strand
TGAAAAACTTAATAACAAGATCTTTATTGCAAAAATATATCATTCACAGGATAAACTGATCAATGATATTATGAAAGGAAAGATCAAATACGGCTCTCTCAGGAAAAAAAATGAGGCTGATAAGATAAATGACGTGAACAGGACCTCGAACCTTATAGCGATCTTTCTTCTTGATCAGGGAATAGAACCGCGGGGAATGCCTGAAATGTATTATCCTACCGAATACATTAATAATGATTCCTATCTTAAAGACAGGGCACTATTGATCACTGACGGCAGGTTTTCCGGTGCTACTTACGGTTTCTCTTTCGGGTATATGGAACAGCTGTATCATGATGAGCAGTTAAAGGACGGCGCTTTAATTTTATTTGATTTTAAAAATAAAAAGATTAATCTATTGAATGATAAACAATATTTTAAAAAGAATAAAATAGTTTCGGTCAAGAAACCTGAAAAGAAGAGGAAGACGAACAGAGTAGACTCTCCTTACAGATATTTATTGGATAAGATAAGACAGAAATAACGAATATACAGGGATAATATACAATAATATGAAAATCGATTTTACTAAGATCATTGATCTTTCAATAGATCTTTCAGCGGACATGGTAAGCTGGCCGGGAGATCCTTTATTCCGAACAGGGCAGGAATACAGTATCAGGAATGGTGATAAAGCAAATGTTCTAGCTATTCAGTCCGGTTCACACAGCGGAACGCATATAGATGCTCCCTATCACTGTTTAAGCAACGGCAGGACCATTGATAAAATTAACATGACGGACCTCATTGGGCCCTGTCTCGTTCTGCAGGTACGAGGCCTGTCCATCACTAAAAAGGATCTGGAGGGTATCAGGAAAGGCCAATACAAAAGGGCCATATTTAAGACAGAGAATACAAAAAAGAGACTTTTATGGAAGAAAAAGTTTGATCCTGATTATGTATTTCTAAGCCTGGAGGCTGCTAAAGAATGTATTAGCAAAGGGATTAAGGTAATAGGTATAGATTATCTCTCTATTGAGAAATATAAGAGTGACGGCAAAGTACATGATCATTTATTAAAAAATGGTGTTATTATAATAGAAGGGCTGGATCTGAGAAGGGTCAGGGAGAAAGAGTACTTCTTAATGGCCATGCCTTTAAAAATACGGAAAGGAGACGGAGCCCCATCAAGAGTCGTATTAGCAGATATAAAAAAATAATCTTTATCCTGTGTTGTTTTTTAATGGTAAATTTTGACCTTTATGAAAAATATGATCTGAACAGCGTTAAGACACTGGAGATCCTGATAAAGTCAGACAGCGATTACCTGATATATATCAAGAAGAAACAGTATAAACTCTTTGTGATCAATAAAGAGCGGGAGATCGAAAAGGTATTCAGTATGGCCGTGGGAAATAAGAAACAGTTTCTTACAAAGACCCACAGCGGTGATAAAGGGACCCCGGAAGGCCTTTACTATGTAATTGAGATCCTCAGTAAGGATGCTGAAAAAGAGACGGAATCCTTTCGCAAGCTGAAGAGGATGAACTATGTCTATTTTACCGCTACTAACGGTTATCATCTCTGGGGGCATCCGGATAAGGATGCAGGGAAGGGTGTTTACGGACCAAGGTTCTTCAGATTGGATTATCCGAATAAAGAGGATAATAAAAATTATGCTGCTCTTAAAAGGAAAGGCCTTATCCCTAAAAATAAAGAAGGAAAGTATGTGGATCAGGGAACCGGCATCGGGATCCACGGCACCAATGACCCGGTCTCGATAGGTCATAGAATATCAAGCGGTTGTATCAGGATGCTTAATGAAGATGTTGAATTGCTGGATAAATATATTAAGATAGGGACTCCGGTTTACATTGAAAAGTAAAATGATCAGGGATCAATACAACCGGGTTATATTAAATCTTTTAAAGATCCATATCATGAAAAGACCTTTACTTTTTCCAGGGTCACGATTCCTTCCGATGCTTCTTTTTTAAGGAAGGGGAGCAGTTTATTGATATTCTCTTCTGAATCAACTATTTCCACTACAACAGGCATATCCTCTGACAGTGTAAGTATTTTTGCTGAATGAAGATGGTGTCCGGCCCCGAATCCCAGAATACCCCTTAGAACCGTAGCCCCGGCCAGTTTCAGTTCATTTGCTTGTAGAACGATCTGTTCGTAAAGAGGTTTTCCTTTAAATGTGTTTTTTTCGTTTAAAAAAATACGAAGTAAAGAGGCATTCTTAAAATCCATTTTATTCATCTCCTATCGTATGATCTTGAGTATAACTTTTGAAAAATAGATCCCAATAATGAGAAAAAGAATTGCTAAACTGTTATTGTATACGATATTCAAAACACCCATTTTGATCTCATTGTCTCTAAAAAGGTTGACAGTTTCCAGAGTATAAGTAGAGAAAGTTGTAAAAGCGCCCAGGAAACCTATGGTGATAAGACTCTTCAGGTCTGATGAAATAACTGACCGGTTGAATATTTCGAAAAAGAATCCTATAAGGAAGGACCCTGCGACATTAACCAGTAAAGTACCGTAAGGGAACAGGTCATTAGCTGTTTGGCCGATGTACCTGGACAAGGTATATCTGCTCAAGGCACCGATACTGCCGCCGATCGCAATGAAAAACAGATGCTGCATCTTTTTTCCTCCGGTTCGGATCGTTCATGTAATTAATTGATTAAAATTATTATGTCAATAAAAAGCTGCTGCATCTGAGATCATATTAAAATCCCCTTGCTGATTCCTGTTTTGTTATTATATAT
>JAHITG010000052.1 GCA_018817865.1 Spirochaetota bacterium | reverse complement strand
CGAAGTAATCTTTGCTATAGTGAGGCTGATACCGTTGATCGCTATAGAGCCTTTTATAATAATGTATTTTAATAAAGCCGGTTTGATCTTGACGCTTAGAGAATAGTCCTGATTTATTTTATGGATCCCGGTCACAATCGCCGTATCATCTATATGACCTGTTACGAAATGTCCATCCAGCCTCTCCCCCAGCTTTAATGCTTTTTCCAGATTAACTTTATCATTGAAATTTATGCTTTTAAGATTTGTAATATTGTATGTTTCCGTAGCAATAAAAGAGGTAAATTCTTTCGGGCTGAATTCTGATACGGTTAAACAGGCGCCATTAACTGCAATACTTGAACCTTTGTGAATGTCATTTAAAAATCCTTCCAAAGCCGGTTGAATGGAGATAACGATATTTTTTGAAGTGACATTTTTTCTCGCGATCTTCCCGATAGTTTCAATGATTCCTGTAAACATAATGATGTAAATACCCTTCAAATATAAAATTATCAGAGAGATGGTTATAAAATTTTCCATTTTGTACTTTTTTATGCATCTGCAGAGGAAATCCCTTTCCCTGTATTAATCCTTTACTTTCAACACCTCCCAGCAGGATAGGAGCAATGGATAGCTGGAGTTTATCGGCCAGGTCATACTTGAGAAAAGAATAATTTACAGTACTCCCGCCTTCCACGATAAGTTTTGCAATTCCTCTGTTTCCCAGCTGAATAAGCAGGTCTTTTAGATCAATGAGATCATTTCTGGTTTTACAGAGGATGATATCGATATTTCTTTTTTTAAACTCCTGGATCTTCAGCATGTTAGGGCATTGCCTGCTTATGGCAATAATTGTCTTATGCCCTTCGGAATTTTTTAGGACAGTTGCATTTTTCTGAATGGAAAAGTTTGTATCCAGTACGATACGGTAAAACAGCTGTTTTCTTTTTTTACCCCGGTAGGTCAGGAAAGGATTATCCTTCATAATGGTCTTGATCCCTGCAATGATACCGTCATTTTCTAATCGCAGAGTCTGAGACAGCATCCTTGCATTTACGGAAGTGATCCATCGAGAAGATTGCTGATAATCGGTTGTACACCCATCAAGTGAAATTCCTGATTTTAACGTCACATAAGGTGTCTTTTTAATGGTATATTTAAGATACCATTGAAGCTCCTGATTTATCTTATCCTTTAAGACATCTGTAATTACACTAATATTATTTTGTCTTAATTGTAATACCCCTTTGCCATGAACCAGTTTGTGCGGATCTTTTATCCCGATGATCACTTTTTTGACCCCCCTTTTTATGATCATATCGGTGCAGGGAGGTGTTTTTCCGTAATGGGAACAGGGTTCCATGGTAACATATAGAGAAACTCCCTTCAGGTTGTAGGGTGCTTTTTTTAAAGCGGCTATTTCGGCGTGATCTTTACCCGGGATCTGCGTATGTCCTCTGCTGATGATCCTGTTATTTTTTACAAGCAGGGCTCCTACATTCGGATTAGGAGATGAAAGCGATCTGGCTTTTCGGCTTTCTATTAAAGCCTGAAGCATAAAATGCTGATGTTTATTCTCTATCATGATCATTTAACAGTTGTATTATTTCTTTCTATTTTTTGACCCGATCTTCCACCAGTCATATAATACCGGAGAAGCTACAAAGATAGATGAATATGTACCGACAAGAATACCGATCAGGAATGCAAAAGCAAAATCATGTATGACAGTCCCGCCCCACAGATAAAGAGATAATACAGCTAAAAGTGTTGTTAGAGATGTTATGATCGTTCTGTTCAGAGTTGTTTTTATACTTATATTGATGATCGTATCAAAGGCTTGACCGTGCATGATCTTCATATTTTCACGAATTCTGTCAAATACAACGATCGTATCATTTAGAGAGTATCCGATGATCGTCAGAACCGCGGCTACGATCGGTATATTGATCTCTTTTTCAAAAAAGGAGAATATACCAAGAGTAAATATGACATCATGGACTAAAGCAACGATAGCAGCGATCGCAAATTTAAACTGGAACCGTACAGATATGTATATAAGAATGGCGATCAAAGAGATTACGATCAACAGATATGCCAGGTTTCTAAGGTCTTTTCCAATGGCCGGTCCCACCAGTTCACTTTTCTGAAAAGGCAGCTGAATACTATCTTTTTCAAAGTGGGTAATAAGGTTCTCCTGTATCCAGTTCAAGGTTTCCGTATTCTCTGAAATTATTTTCGATTTTATTATAAATATGTTTTCCTTTGGCTGGCCTATTCTCTGGATCACAATATTTCCTGTATTTTCAGATGAGAGTGCATCGCGGATCTGGTTTTCACTTACTGTTTTATAGAATTTGACCTGAATAAGGACCCCGCCCGTAAAATCAATACCAAAATTAAAGCCCTTTAAGAAAAAGATTGATGTCAGAGAGAAAATAAAGACTGTCAGCGACAAGATATATGTTACTTTTCTAAATTTCATGAAATTCATTTGTCGACTCCTTTAATTATTAAATACTGATCTTCTTGAGGTTCAATTTATCAATTATATAATTAAATATATTATGAGAAACATAGACTCCCGTAAAGAGGTTCACGCTGATACCGATAAAAAGAGTTACGGCAAATCCTTTAATGGGTCCTGTGCCGAACTGAGACAGAATAAAAGCAGTAATGAGAGTTGTAATATTCGCATCAAGGATAGCCCTGAAAGCTTTTTCAAAACCGGCATCAACGGATGCCCTGAGAGATTTTCCGCTTCGAAGTTCTTCTTTGATCCTTTCAAATATCAGTACATTTGCATCCACTGCCATTCCTATAGTCAAGATAATACCTGCCAGACCGGGTAAGGTTAACGTGAATTTGAGAAGGACAAGAATAGAGATCAGAAAAAAGAGGTTTAAGAACAGGGTTATATTGGCAATAAAACCTGAAAATTTGTAATAAATAAGCATAAAGAGTATAACCAGCATAAAACCGATGATAGCGGCTTTTATTCCTGCATTTATGGAATCTTCTCCCAGTGACGGGCCTACAACCCTTTTTTCCATGACATGAAGCTCTACGGGAGTAGCCCCTGCTCTCAGGATCAGGGCCAGATCCTTTGCTTCCGGAACCGTGAAATTTCCGGAGATCCTTCCTCTGTCCCTTAAGGCATCTTTGATATTCGGATGCCACCGGACTTTTCCATCCAGAATTATAGCCAGCTGTTTTCCGACATTTGCAGAGGTAACATTATAGAACATTTCCGCTCCCTCTGATTTTAACTGAAAACCTACTTCGGCATCACCGAATTGACTGATATCAACCCCTGCTGTTTTTAAATAAGCTCCGGTTAAGGCTGCTTCTTTTTGAAGAACCACAGGATACTTCTTTTCCAGTGCATTTGAATCTTTATTCTTTTTCCAGACCATAAGTATTTCTTTATCATCAGGAAGCACCACATTATCTTTTAATATGCCATTTTGAAAATCTTTGAAATTCTCCTGCTTAGAAAGTTCTTCGTCAACGATCTTAAATTCCAGTTTACCCCTTACATTAAGCAGGTTTTCGGCACGTCTGGGATCTTTCACTCCGGGGAGTTCAACTACGATCCTGTTCTCGCCCTGTTTCATAATGGAAGGTTCGGATACTCCGAACTGGTCAATTCTATTCCGGACGATCTCAAGTGCCCTGTTAATGGCATCCTGTTTTTCTTCGTTTGTCTTGAGATCCTTGATATCAGCTGTAAGAACGATGTGCATTCCACCCTGCAGGTCCAATCCCAGGTTGATAGATCTGTCCTTGAGGTCTTTCATTTCATTGATCTTTTTCTGTTCATCAGGTGAAAGTGAATTGTATAATTCTCTATTTTGAAATTTCAGTTCAGATCTGTTCTTGTCTGCTTTTTTAAGCGAAACCCATTTTACTGTCGGGAAGAGCGGTATAAAGAAGACCAGTGTTAAAATGACAATAAAGACTAATCTGATTGAAGGATTTTTTTTCATTCCTTTACTCCTTTTTTGGTGTTGTCAAACGGAATTGATTCAATACGATTCTTTCATATTTTTTTTCTCTTTTCCGCTGAAAAAACGAATAGATAAAAAGAAATATGCTGACAAATATCAATTCTATCAGTTTAACAAAAAATTTATCTTTGTCAAAATTTTTTAATGGATTCAGAAGAAAATTAAAATCCATCTTGAAATTTATTTTTTTATCTTTGACGGATACGATGATCTTCTCTTTATCTGTTTTTACCGTGGTCTCATCAAAGATCTCATCAAGGACCGTATCGCTTTTTTTGATCTTTTTATCCAGAATAATATCTTTCAGCACCATCACACTTTTATTGAAGGGAAGTGTGATATCTCCGATCTGATCTATATTAGGCAGTAATTTTTCAAGTTTGGTAGCCGGGAGCTGGAAGATCTTTAAATAATGATCATTTGCTTTAGCCGGATTATTATCCTTAAAAAGCTCATACAGTCGTATATGAGCAAGCTTGATCTTTGAATTTAGAGTGATCACCTTTTCAAATTCATTGCGGGCCTTAAGAATATCATTCAGTTGATAATGGATCTCTCCCAGAAGGATATGAGAAGCTATTAATTTATCATCGAATTCAAGTGCCGTATTTAAGACCTCTTTTGCTTTTTCATAATTTCCGTGCCTGTAGTACAGATATCCAAGGTAAATATAATAATCCGGGTTTTTCGTGTTATAAGAGAGAAGTTTCTCCAGAAGAGCAGTTGCCTGATCGATATTATTGTTCTGCAGTTCTTTCAGGCCGTTATTGAATATAGTATCCGGATTTTCTGATGTGACGGATATATTTATATTGGTGGATTGGCTGAACAGAATGGAGGGTAATCCACCCGCTAGAACAGTATAGATCAATAATATTCTTAAAGTTGCCATAAATAAAGTTTAATCTTACTGACTGATCTTATTGGCTACGGCGGATTTAGAGATCTCAATATTAGTTTTATCAGCGATCTTTACGGTTACTCTTGAATCTTTGACCTGGATGACAGTACCGATAATGCCGCCGATAGTCATGATCTGTTCCCCTTTTTTCAATTCATTCAGCATGCTCTTTTTTTCTTTCTCTTTCTTTTGCTGGGGGCGTATCAGTAAAAAGTACCATATTGCGAACAATGGCAGGATAAAAAGCAGCATGCTGCTGAATCCGCCACCCTGCTGGGAACTCCCGCCTCCTTTTGCCGGGGGTGCCATGGCTAAAAGAGTATTTAATTTTATAAAAAGTATTGTCAGTATTAACATTATTTTTTTCATCTTCTTTGATTCTCCTTAATTGAAATTTCATTAATGTTAATAAAAAAGAATAGCTTGTCAAGTAAATATTTTGAAGGGAGGATCAGTTGTTTTTGTTTTTTAAATTTTTTTTGACAACTTATTTAATAAATATAGAATACCTATTAAGGATAAGGTATTTAAGTACTAATGAATATGAAAAAAGCGATTTTATATTTTATCATATTTAGTTTACTTCCCGTTCACATCTATTCCGGTAAAAAAATAACCGTAGGGATCAATAAAAATTATCCCCCGCATGAATTTATTGAAAATGGCATATCAAAAGGGTTTAATGTGGATATTATTAATGCTGTTTCCCGGAAAGCAGGATTATCTGTCCGGTGGTATCCTCTGGAAGAAGAAGATGCCGATTCTCTGCTTCAGTCCGGAAAGATAGATGTCTTTATGATGTCCTCCTCAAAAGCCAGATCAGATCATTTTGAATTTACAAAAGAGTCCATCCTGGACCTCTCATTATCCGTTTTTGTGAAATCAGATATATACAGTATTCAGAATATTCAAGATCTGGCGCATCATACGATCGCAGTAGAAAAAGGGGATATTTCCGGCGAATACCTGAAGAAAAAAATTGAAAATGTGATCATGATCCCTGTTTCTGATCAGAAGGAGGCTATGCGTCTGGTATCTTCGGGAGAAGTATTTGCTTTTGTAGGGAATAAGTATACCGGATTATACTTGATCCAGAAGATGAAGTTGAAGGATATTAAGATCATTGGAAAAGATATATTGATCCATGACCGTGTCCTGGCACTTACTAAGGGAAAAACAGGATTAAGAGATCTTCTTGATAAAGGAATAAAGGCTATTAAAGATGACGGTATTTATAATGCCATTTATAAAGAATGGTTCGGTTATTCACTGCTGAATTTGAGAAGCTCTCAGATCTTCAATCAGTTCACGGCTGTGATCAGTATTATATTATTGATTGCCATAATATCTGTATTATTATGGAACATGATTTTAAGAAGGACGATAAGGGCCGACAGGAAAGAGATCGAGATAAAACAGAAACAGTACAACACCCTTGTGAATAATACTAATAATGGGATCTTAAATATCGATCAGGACGATTTAATTGTACTGGTGAATGATTCATTTCTGAAAATATTTGACCTTCAGGAAAAAGACCTGCTGGGGAATAATATAGGTACTATTACCGGATTAGAGAGTATCAAACATGATATTCTTCAAAAAGTTGATGCCATGAGATTAAAGGAGATAAATACCTGGAATAATTTCAGCCTGGAATATAATAATAAAAAGATCACCTTTAATCTCAATGGGTTCAAATTTTTAAATGAACATAATAATAAAATCATTACCCTTATTTTTTCTGATATTTCCCATCAGGAACAGTTATACCAGTCACAGAAAATGGAAGCGATCGGACGGCTGGTCGAAGGTGTTTCTCATGATTTTAATAATACATTGACAGGTATAATAAGCTCTATCGAATCCATCAGAAGCTCCGGTTACCTGGATAATGATATTAAAAGTGAAATTGATCTGATAGAAAAATTTTCTGATCGAGCTAAAGAATTGACAAATAAACTGCTGATCTTCAGTGAAAAGAAGAGGCATCATCTGGAGATCATTGATCTTAATGATCTTTTACTGAATATCCAGGCAATGCTCAAGAGGATAATTAAAGAAAATATTGAGATCAATCTTTACTTAAGTGATAATTTAAAATATATTGAGATCGATCCGTCGCATTTAGAATTTATTTTGATCAATCTTGTCATTAACGCAATGGAGGCGATGCCCAAGGGCGGCGAGATCCTGGTGGAGACAAAAAATGTCGCTGGTAATCCGGATGACAATCGATCCTATTTTAAATCTAAAGATGATGAATATGTTCTGCTGCAGATTTCGGATAACGGCAAGGGTATGGATAATAATACATTAAACCATGTGTTTGAGCCGTTTTTTTCAACAAAAGAGGATTTAAGCCGTGGATTGGGTTTATATATGGTCTATGGTATTGTAAATCAGAACAATGGATTTGTTGATGTTGAGAGTAAAGAAGGGAAAGGAACAACATTCAAGCTCTATTTCCCGGCTAAAAAGGAAAAGGAAGGACGGCCACGGGTAAAGTTTCATAAGGAGAATTTAAAAAAAGTAAAAGTAAAAGGAAAAAACATTTGTATTATTGAAGATGATAAAGAGTTAAGGGAATTACTGCATTTATATTTATCTAAGCTGGGAGCAACCGTTGAGGATTACGGCTGTGGAAAGGATATCCTGGATAAGTTTAAAAAGAGTAAAAAGAGTAAAAAACTTGATCTTGTTTTAATGGATGTTGTCCTTCCTGATATTAATGGCAAAGAGTTATTTCAGAAGATAAAAAAGATCTTTCCTCTATTAAAGGTTATTTTCATGTCCGGGTATTCCGGTGAGATCACAAAGAGTACCGGATTGGATGAGAGCAACTTCAATTTCCTGCAGAAGCCATTCAGTTTATCAGATCTACAAAAAGTATTAAGCGATGTTTTATAAGAGATTATCCTTGACAATTTATTATTAATGATTTAATTAATGAATCAATTTTTTTAACAGGAGGAGAACAATGAGATATTTAAATAAATCATGGTTCATATTGATCATACTTGTAATGAATCTCTCTTTAAATTTAAATGCTCAAATATTGCCCATCAATAAAAAGACGGTTGTAACTGAACCTGCGGTTAAACAGGACAAAATACTTTATAATGATGGAAAAACTGATTATGCTACTTCTCAGAATAGTTACATTCTTTCCGGTACTGATCTATTATCGGATATAAAATCGTTAAAATATAAAGTTGATAACGGGGATTATGTTGATTACAAAAGCCCTGTTTCAATTAAGGATGAAGGGTTGCATACCATTAAATACTATTCTGAAGATAATGTAGGAAATAAAACACCTGAAGGATCATATGCGGTGATCATTGATAATACACCGCCGGATGTTCTGGTGGGATCCAGTGTAAAGCTCTTTTCTTTGAAAGGGAAAGAGTACGCTCCGGCCAGCGCGGAATTTACGATCAAGGCAAGCGATACTGCAGCCGGAGTTAAATTGACTGAATATTCTCTGGATACAAGCGGTTATACTCCTTATTCTTCAGGTATTAAGATGTCGGCTACCGGTGTGCACACGTTAAAATACAGGTCCATTGATAACCTTAATAACAGCTCTGCAGAAAAAGAATTTGTTGTATTTACCGACAATACCAAACCTCTTGTAAAGATCATTCCTTCCGGCGATCTATACACAAAAGCAAATATCAATTTTGCACCTCCATCGTTCCAGTATTCCATTGAAGCGATCGATCTGGAATCACAGATCGCAAAAGTTATGGTCTCTGTAGATGACGGAAAATACGGGGCTTATGGTAATCCCCTGGTTTTATCCAAAGAAGGAGTGCATACTATTAAAGCACAAGCAGTAGATAATGTCGGAAATGAATCGGCAGAAGTCAGTTTGACCTTTACGGTCGATTCAACTCCGCCAAAGATCGAATTACAACCTTCAAAATAAAATTTTTTTAAAAAAGGAAAGTTTTAAAATGGGGTCTTTTCATATTGTTGATAAGGCCCCTTTTCTATTATTATTGATCATTATAAAATAAAGGATCAAGACAGCAGTTTATTGATCACTTTTACCGCCTGTACTGCATCTCCTCCATATAACGCCCCTATTCTTTTTGCATAATTTTCGGTTACAACTGCACCGCCGATGATCACAGGAATTTTGATCTTATCCTTTTTCAGGTTTTTTATTACTTCTTCCATGTTCAGCATGGTTGTAGTCATTAAGGCACTTAAAAGAAGGGCTTGCGGATTCTCTTTTATTATTACCGCTCTGATCGTCTCGTAATTAATGTCAACGCCCATATCAGTGATCTCATATCCATAGTTCTCCAGAAGCATCTTTACGATGTTCTTTCCGATGGAATGAATATCTCCTTCTACCGTGCCTATCAGGAGTTTTCCTCTACTGGTGTTATTTTTAGGGAATTTTTTTTTAATATATTCAACTGCTTTTTCCATAGCCTGGGCGCTCTGGATCAGTTGAGGTAAAAAATAGTTTCCTTTATCATACAGGTCTCCCACTTCAGTGATGGCCGGGATCAGATAAGTATTAATAATATCGAATGGAGAATATTTTTTTTCCTTTTGCTTAACTAGTTCGATAATATTCTCTTTATTTCCTTCAAGAACGGCTTTAGAAAGCTCATCTTTAGTTCTTGGATCTTTTTTTACTTTTTTTTGATCGGTAGTATCCAGTGTAATAGAACTTGATAATCCAATAAATCGCCTGGCTCCCTGATCACGCCCGCTTAACAGGTCAGATGCAAGTTTTGTCTGTTTCATCAGAACAGATGCCGGATTCATGATAACCATGTCCAGTCCGGCCATGATCGCTGATGCAAAAAAAGAACTGTTAACGATATCACGATTAGGAAGCCCGAATGAGATATTGCTGATACCAAGACTGACCGGAAGGGTAAGTTCTTTTTTGATCAATTGAATGGCTTTTATTGTTTCCAGAGCACTGGAAGGATTAGAGCTGACTGTCATTACAAGAGGGTCGATGATCATGTTTTCTTTTTTTATACCAGAATCCAGGGCCCGCTGTACTGTCTTTTCCGCAATTTTTATTCTATCAATTGCTTTTTCAGGTATTCCTTTATCATCCATGGTAAGGATAATAACTGAGAATCCGGATTCTTTTACAGCCGGTAGAAGCTCTCCCAGTATTTTCTTCTTGCCGTTTATGGAATTTATGATCCCTTTACCGTAGATATATTTGTAGTTTTTTTGTATCACTTTTGAAAAGGATGAATCGAGCACAAGCGGTAATTGGGATGCACCCTGGACTTTATAGAGGACTTCTTTCATCAGAGAGACTTCATCAACATCCGCTGTACCAATATTCACATCCAGAACATCAGCATCTTCAATCTCCTCTTTTTTTGCAGTTTCAATTATATAGTTTAGGTCTTTTTGCTGTAATGCCCTGGCTAATCTTTTCTTCCCTGTAGGGTTAATTCGTTCACCAATAATAAGAACTTCCTGTTCATCTCCATAAAGCTTCAGGATACTTCTTGAGGCGATCTTTCCGCATAGTAACGATGAACGCTTAATTGGTTTTTTGTTTTTCAGTAACCTGGATATTTCATGAATATGTGCCGGTGTAGTACCGCAGCAGCCGCCTATAATATTGGCGCCGCATTCATGAAATTTTGCTGAATACCGGGCCATAACCTTTGGTGATTCAGGAAAAACGGTCTTATTATTTTTTAAGATTGGCAGGCCGGCATTCGGTATAACGGATAGAGGCAGGGAAGTAAATTTCGCCATCCGTTTCAATAAAGGATATAATCCTTCAGGGCCGGAACTGCAGTTTATTCCCACTACATCCACAGGTAATCCTTCTGCTACGGTGCAGAGGATCTCCGGGGTGGATCCGGTTAATGTACGATCTTCCTCGGTAAAGGTCATCTGGGCAATCAGGCCGATATCAAATCTCGAAGCAGCACGGATCGCGATTTTCAACTCTTCAATATCAGATTGCGTCTCTATTATAATAAGATCAGCTCCGCCGTCAACTAATGATTTGATCTGTTCTAAATATACATCAAAGACATCATCTATTAATAACTTACCTTCGGGATAGAGCAGCTTCCCGATCGGACCCACTGATCCTGCCACCAGGGCTTTACTGCCGGATGTTGCTTTTCTGGCTACTCCGACCCCTCTCTTATTGATCTCCCTGACTTTATTTTGAAGGCCGTAGTGTGATAATTTGATCCTGTTGGCTCCGAATGTATTGGTTTCAATGATATCTGCACCGGCCTCTACATATGATCTGTTAATCTTATAGACTATATCCGGATTAACGATATTCAGATGATCAGGGCAGAACTTCTTTGGAAGGTTATATTTTTCAAGTTCTGTACCTGTAGCACCATCAAGGATCAGAACCTTCTTTTTTAATAATTCCTGAAATTCATGTTTCTTCATAATTAATGATGTATAAGGTATTCATATTCATTTTACTTGTCAAACATTTTTTCCCCTTGCCTTTTAAAGGAATTTTATAACCTATCGATATTTAAAGGAAGAGGTTAAGAAATTATGATCCAATGTCCAAAATGCAAACGAATTGAACTGAATGGTAAATTCATCAACAGTTATCAGAATCATGTTATTCTGGGTATCAGTTATCAGTTATGTCCTGATTGTCGATATTATTTGAATCGGATTAATCTTATTGCCTGACTTGTCGACAAACCATAACCTCTAAAATGAGCGGCTTTCCGTGTAATCATATCCATTTTTCAGCCATTTCTTTTGGAATAAAGAGTAAAGATATTGACATTCCATTATTTTTCATTACATTGATTGTAATTATGAGAAGAACTGTTTTATTATCATTAATATTGGTGTTGTTCAGCGGGTGTACGGCGTTTCAGAATTCTGAGAAACTGAATTTTTTTCATGATCTGAAATCAGATGCACAGGTTTATAGCTTGACTCTTCCGGAAAATCATATTCCCCTTATTGTGAATGAAAAAGTTGCAGATTATATTAAGATATATAACAACGGGTCCCGGGAACATTTAAGGCGTATACTGGAGAGGGCCTATCCTTATTTTCCCATGATGAAGCTTGCTTTTAGAAAAGAAGGATTGCCGGATGAGCTTGTGTATCTTCCCATTATTGAGAGCGGATTTCAGATGCATGCTTATTCACCCAAACATGCAAGCGGTCCCTGGCAGTTTGTGACGGGTACCGGTAAAATGTATGGACTGCACTGTAACTGGTGGGTGGATGAACGGCGCAATCCTGAAAAATCGACTATTGCTGCCGTACGGCATTTAAAAGATCTATATAAATGGTTAAAAGACTGGTATTTATCACTGGCAGCTTATAATGCAGGGGGGGGGAAGGTCTCCAAAGCGATAAAAAAATATAAATCAAGGGATTACTGGGAATTAACACAGGAGAAGAGGCGGTATATCAAGAAAGAGACCAAGAAGTACGTTCCCAAATTTCTTGCTGTTGTCATTATCTGTGAGAATCTGGACCGGTTCGGATTTACAGATATTCAGAAGAAGACACCCCTTATGTATGATATTGTTGAGATTCCCGATGCTACGGACCTGAACCTGGTTGCAAAGGCCTGTAATACAACATATGAAGAGATCAAGGCCTTAAATCCTGAATTAAAAAAATGGGCCACTCCTCCCCGTTATGAAAACTATCAATTAAGGATCCCCTATGGGTCCATGGATCAGTTCCTTGCTATTTTTAATCAGA
Source organism: Spirochaetota bacterium (assembly GCA_018817865.1). Classification (GTDB taxonomy): domain Bacteria; phylum Spirochaetota; class JAHITG01; order JAHITG01; family JAHITG01; genus JAHITG01. The sequence goes on along the minus strand of JAHITG010000052.1, from coordinate 12,924 downwards.
TCGCACCCGAGGATAGAATTACTTTTAGAAGGCATAAAATACTTAAAGGGGAGACTATTTGGTCTATAGCAAAAAAATATAAGATTCCCCGTCCCATGCTAAAAGAGATGAACAACCTGGGCAGCAAAGGATTTATCAGAGAAGGGAAATATTTAATTATTCCTATCAGAGGGTTGGATAAAGCCAGGGAACTGGATGAACTTTTAGGATTTAAAAACAGCATACAAAATGATGACAAAATGGATTATTAGTCTTTATCTTCTTCTTTTTAATTCAGTATTTTTGTATTCAAATATATCAGAAAAAGACTTAAAATATGTTATGCCTTCAGCATCCACTTTTACTTATATTAAAAAGAGATTACCGTATTATAAAGCTTTTAAAGATAAAAAAGAGACAGGGATCTGTTATCTTTCCAGTGATGTTGTACCGGAAATTACAGGATATAATGGACCTTTAACAGTTTTGATCGGTCTGGATCAAACAGGTCATATTACCGGTATCAAAGTACTTCATCATATGGAGAATAATGCAGAAGCCGGTAGGATCATTACATCTTTTTTTGATCGACAGTTCAGGGGTAAAAAGATACATGATGAGTTTAAAGTATTTACTGATATAGACAATATTTCAGGGGCAACGATCACTGTTCAGAGAATCGCTGTGATCATAAAGAGATCTTCCCAAAAGATGTATAATTACTGTTTAAAAAAAGAAGGATACGATTATTCGGGTTTTGACATTGATACGGAGTATCTGTATCAATATGGGAATGAAAACTCCTATAAAAAAGTAAATGGAATTCAGTATGTCGGAGGCGGCATCCTGTTTTTGATCTTATTATTTACAGCAGTAAATATTCGTTTTTACATCTATTCAGAAAAAAAAAGAAAGTTTTTATATCTTTTTTGTTTATTCGAGATCGGTCTTATCCTGATGTATGTGAATTTTTTCAGGACGGCATTTCAGGGATCAGAGACAGCAGTTTCTATAAACAAACCAGCTTCTGAGTATTCCGGATATGACAGCTTGGTGAAACCGTCGGACAAGCCTTTATTGTTGAATCCGAAATGGGGCATTCAATCCGTTGATAGAAGTAAGATCCGGGATAATATTAAAACGGGTAATTTATCAGATAAGGAAGCAGACCATTACCAGAGCATAGAGTGATGATCCGTTTCAAAATGAAAGAATTTGACTTTAAAGCGTAATAGGGTATATTCTTTAAGCTATGAAAAAAATAAATGTTGGATTAATAGGTTTTGGTACTATAGGAACCGGTGTTGTTAAGCTGTTAAAAAAGAATAGAAATGAGATCATGCGTAAGACCGGAATAAATGTACAATTAAAAAAGATCGCTGATCTTGATGTAACTTCAGACAGGGGAATTCATCTTGAGAAAGGCATTCTGACCAGAAATGTAAATCAGATAATAAAAGATCCAGAGATCGACCTTGTGGTCGAGCTGATCGGAGGTGTCACAAAAGCAAGGGAATTGATAATAAAGGCCCTTTATAACGGAAAACATGTTGTAACCGCGAATAAAGCATTGTTAAGTCTTCACAGCAGGGAGCTCTTTAAGATCGCTGATAAGAATAACAGGATGATAGGATTTGAAGCAAGTGTCTGCGGAGGCATTCCCATTATTAAGGTCATAAGGGAATCACTGGTTGCCAATAAGATTAAAAAGATAATGGGAATAGTGAATGGCACCACTAATTTCATCCTTTCTCAAATGGAGGAGAAGGATCTTGATTTTAATAAGGCATTACAGCTCGCCCAGAAAAAGGGCTTTGCAGAAGCAAATCCTGATTTGGATATTTCAGGTGAAGATGCTGCTCATAAGCTTCAGATCCTGGCTTCCTATGCGTTTAGTACAGATATTCCTTTAAAGAAGATCTATTTTGAAGGCATAGAAAAGATCGATATTCAGGATATAAGGTATATTCAGGAACTGGGCTATAAAATAAAGCTTTTAGCTATTGTAAAGATGGACAAGCATAACCGGATCGAATGCCGCGTGCATCCTACTATCATTCCGAAGGATTATCTTTTAGCATCGGTGAAAGATGAATATAATGCCGTCTTTATTGAGGGAGATGCTTCCGGGGGGCAGATCTTTTACGGAAAAGGAGCCGGTTCTTTACCTACTGCAAGTGCTGTTGTAGGAGATATTATTGATATTGCCAAGAGCTGTGAGGAGAGCAGAGGGGCTTCCTATTCGGAGATCTTTGATCTTCATTCAAAGATAGTTATAAAAAAATTTGCAGATTTTTCTTGCCGTTATTATCTGAGGTTCCATACCAAGGATCAACCGGGTGTACTGGCCCAGATCGGGAAGATACTGGGAAATCACCGTATCAGCCTGACATCGGTAATTCAAAAAGAGACCGGACAGAAAGTTGTTCCTATTGTTATGTTAACTCATCTGGCAAAAGAAGATGATATACAAAGGGCCATACGCAGTATCAGGAAGTTAAAGATTGTAAAGAACCCGGTAAAAATAATTCGAATTGAAAATAGTGATTAAAAATGGGTAACAGGTTGCTTATTAAAAATGGACTTGTAGTCTTTCCCGAAACAGTACAGAAAAAAGATATCCTTATTTCCAATAATAAAATTCAAAAGACAGGGGAAAGACTTCAAGCCAATGTTCCTGTTTTAGATGCAAAGAACAGGTATATCCTTCCCGGAGGAGTGGATGTTCATACGCATATGGGCCTTAAAGTATCTACCGGCGCTCTTTCATCAGACAGCTATAAAAATGGTTCGAAAGCAGCATTGTTGGGGGGTATCACGACATTTTTCGGATTTGCCTATCAGAATAAGGGAGAATCACTCTATCATACATGGTTAAGGGAGAGTAAAAAGGCACAGGAGAGCTATTGCGATCACAAACTGCATACAGGGATCCGATATTCCGGAGTGGATTTGGAGGACCAGATCGCTTATTCTGCTTTAAAGGGGAATAGGTCATTTAAAGTCCATTTAAACGATCCTTCAGTAGATTCTGTTTTTCTTTTACGTATTTTCCGTATATTATCAAAATATAACAGTATGGCTTTTCTTCACTGTGAAGACGGAAAGATAATAGAGTTTTTAACCAGGGAATGCAAAAAAAAGAGGAAAGCAGGAATCAGGAATTATCCGTCCATAAGGGAAGATTATATTGAGAAAGCAGCGGTTGACCAGGTGATAAATCTGGCGAGGCGATATAGAACAAAGATATACATTGCTCATCTCTCATCAGAAAAAGCTTTGAAATCAGTTTCCGAAGCAAGAGCAGCAGGCTTTGCATCACTGGAAGCCGAAACCTGTGTACACTATCTTTTCTTTACAGATAATATTTATAAAAAAAAGAATGGATTTCTCTACACCTGCTCACCTTCCTTTAAGAAGAAGACCGATCAGGAAGCTTTATGGAAGGGTTTAAAAGACGGAGTAATTCAGGTAGTCAGTTCGGATCATTGTCCCTTTATGAAGAGAGATAAGATCAGGGGAAAGAATGATTTTACCAGGATACCGTTAGGAATACCCGGTATTGAAACATTATATCCGATAATGCTTTCTGAAGGAAGAAAACGTAATTTCAGGATCCAGCAGATCGTGAAATGGATTTCCGCCAATCCTGCTAAAATATTCAATATGTACCCTCAAAAAGGAGTAATAAAACCTGGAGTATCTGCTGATCTGGTGATCTATAATCCGAAAATAGTCTATAGGATCAACCATAAAAACCTGGGGACTAATTGTGATTATTCTCCTTATGAAGGATTAAAAGTACAGGGGAAGATCGAACAGGTTTTATTAAGGGGAAAAGTTGTTGTCAGGAATAATGAATTACAAATGTAACTAAAGGATGAAAATAGATGAAAAAGATTATAATTTTATTTTTTTTGTTCCCAGTTCTTCTGTCGACCTTTCTGTTGACAGAAGGCTCGACAAAAATTAATACCAATTATTCGAATTCCGATAAAACGGATAAGGAGACACTCGAGTTCTGGGAGAGGACGCTGAAGTATGGAACTACAGGACAGAAGGAGAGTGTAGTAAACTATATCAAATATCATGAGATCAAAAAGGGAGAAAACCTGATCCTTCGGTTTATACCCCGGGAAAAAGATGAGAAGATTAAAAAGCTTATGATATCTACACTGATCGCCTCTGATAACAAGAAGGTTCTTCCTTTTCTGTTCGAGATCGTTAAAAGTGCGGGTGATGAGAATGATGATATGAAAATATTTGCGATTTCATCCCTTGGAGAGATGAAGTGCAAAGATGTCAATCAGTATATAATAAAAAACATTGATAAAGAGAATGAGCTTCTTGTTAAAGCAAGCATTCGTACACTGGGTGAAACCGGGGATATAAGTATTCTGGAAGAATTATTAAAGAGGGTTCAGGAAGAAAAAAGAGTGAATGTACGAACGGAACTTATTCTGGCACTGGCTAATATCAGGTCAGAAAAAGCAGAGAACTGTTTGATCGGGATATTCACCAATCAGGAGGAAAAATCCATTGATCGCGGATATGCGGCAACCGGATTGGGTTATATAAAGAATAAAAGGTCCCTTGCTCTTCTTACAAAGTATTATTACAGGGAGGAAGGTAATTTAAAGATCAGAATTATTGATTCCCTGGGAAATATAGGTTTTAAAGAAGGAATAGAATTACTGATCGAAAGCGTAAAAGATGATGATAAAGATATCAGGATATTCGGGATCAGGGCATTAGGGAAGTTAAAGGCCAAAGAGGCATTAGATATCTTAAAGTATAAAGAAGAGTATGATCCTGAACATAAAGTACGGCTTGAGGCTAAAAAGGCACTTGAAAAAATAACAGGGAAGTGATCGTTGGGAAAGCAGAGGATCGAAAAAAAACATACAAGCCAATTTTTAAAGGACATTTATTCCACTCTGGATGAGATCATAATATATTTGGAGGATAAAGAGGCTATATATCAGAGTATAAAAAAGGCCATAGCCATAAGTAATTCCTTTTATGATGGTCTTAAAAAAAATACATATAATATTAAAGACCAAGTTGAACTGTTCAGGAATAAAATGGACTTTTCACATGATTTTTACCGGGATTTGAGGAGTTTTATTTTTTCTGATCTTTCATTACTTCTGGATAAATTTTATTCTTTATTTAATAGATTAAAAAATACCGCCCGTATCGATGTTTTTAAAAGGGGCCAGTGGGAAGAGTTTGATCCGATCACTCTTCTGGCGGCCAGTTATTTCCTGCTTCGCCTGAATTACCGGCAGTTAAAGAATAATGTAAATAAGTATTTTAACATCGGATTTCAGCCCAATATTGAATTGAAGGTAGTTGACGGCAAGAATGCCCTCTGGAACACGGCCGGGATGAAATATAAAGAATTTTTCAGCGATATTCGTAGAATTAAAGAATATGCAATAGAGATCATCAATGATTGTCATGTGGAAAATCTGGAGGAAAGTATTTTGATGCTCCAGATAAGTGAATTTATTAAGAATGGGATCAGGCACGGGCACCTTTTTGATAAGGACAAAAAGGTGAAAGTATGGTATATCATTAATACGGATTATGCCAGGCTTATCTTTGAGGATGAAGGGGAAGGGTTTAAAGATCTGGAAAAATGGAACGAATTTAATAAAAAGCGGGTCTATTATATTGAAAAAAGAGATGTAAAAATGGCTTTCAACTATATTTCGTATAGAACAGAAAAGAGCACAGAGAACGACGGGGGGAATTTTTTAATTTCCGCAATGGAATACTGGGACAGTGGTGTGATCTTTAATCCCGGGAAGAATAAAGTGTATGTTATGAAGTATTTTTATTAGAACTGTCAGATATTTTTATAAAATTTAAAGTACTGTGCAATTTTAGTAGCAGTAAAGACTTCCAGAACATCTTTTGAGATGGAAAGGATCCCTAATTCAGTCTCATTGGCTTTTAATTTTTTCATGGTATCCAGTAATACCCCCAGTCCGGCACTGTCGATATACACGACATTTTTAAAATCGATCAGGATCTTTTTCTCTCCTTCTTCCATCAGATTTTTCAGGACCTCGCTCAATTCACTGATATTATTAAATTCTATTTCAGCTCTGTTTTGAGTATTTCTGATGATCACATAATTATCTTTTCTTTCTACGGTGTACATGATAAATCATTTTTCCTAAGTATTAAGTTAGTTATCTATAAAATCAGAATCAGTATAATATTTCAGGCATACTACTTTATTTTTTTTTGAATTATAGATCATTCCGCCGTTCCAGAACTCAACCGCAGCAAACAGTGCATTACCACCATCATCCGGGCCGCTGGTTTCAGAGCGGTATGAAATATAGTTTAACATTTCCTCAAAGTTATTATCATAAAAACATTTGGACCGTTTTTCATGAAACTTATTCCATTTACCCAGTTCTTCGAATCCTACTCCTTCATCTTCCACGATCAGTTTGGCCATTTTCTTCTGCTCGTTATAGCTCCACCAGACCTTGACAAGTTTTTCAGGGTCCTGCTTGTTTCCATGGACTACTGCATTTTTAATGATCTCACTGATCTGCTGTTCCAGAAGATTTTTCATTCTGAAACTGGCCGGAGCCTCAAATGCAATGATCGTTGCATAATTTCTTATCTGATTGAATTTACTGTTAAACTCTTTATATTTCATTCCCTCGGTATTAAAAAATGGAGTATTTTCATCTACAAGCAGTCTTCTGATTTCCATTCGCTCTCCTGTATCCTGCTATATCAAACACTATGTTTAACCTAATAAAAAAGATTATAATGTCAAGAAAATGTTCATAAGTTTATGTTATTTTTTGAATAATACGGATAAGATTTTATTTAGATATTTTAAGATCAATTCATTCTGTTTCTGTTCAGACAGTTCATATTTGGTCGTGACATTCTTATGTGTGACCCCTGAAACCATTGAAATATTTGTGCTTAATGTAGGTATGTAATCTTTGGAATTAACAATATCCGGTTTAACTATCTGAGATTGATATGCGATCTGCGGATTAATAATATCAATAGAGTATATATATTTTTTATTTTTAATAATTTTTGGATTTACCATTCCCTGAATAGCAACCTGCTCTAATGCATCGTTTATTTTGATCGAGTGAGTCCCTGCGATCTGAAGGTTACCGTCTTTTTGTACAGAAGTGACCTGGACAGTAATACTTTTTGACAATATGCCTTTATTTTTTGTGGATGATTTTTGTGATGTCTGGAAATTATCTCCGCTGCCGAGTCCCGGTAAAAAGTTTATCGAAGGACCCTGTCCTGCTCTTGTTTTTGCAGAAGTATTCGCTTCTTCGGATATGGAAAGCTGATAATTTATCAGAGATCGTTCATTAAATATTACTTTTAAAGTATCCCCTTTTTTATACGGTTGTTTTGTTGAATATATATTATTATTTTCGTCCCATAATGTTTTTGAAAATAGGGAACTGCAAATAAGTAACAAAAGTAATAATAGATATTTAATCTGTTTCATCGCTCATAAATAGAAAAAATATAATTTTCATAAAAGTTACTCTTTTTATCGGCATCCGATAAAATTACATAATAGGTCCCCTCACTTAGTTGAAGGGTGTCTGTTTCCCCCTCTCCGCTGGAGTTGCTGTTTATTTTTTTAATGATATTCTTTTGCTGGTCAAGAATAAGAATGACCGGATCAATATGTGGTACAGGCGTGATGTCTATCTTTATACTGGTCTGGGAACTTATACTGAATTTAAATGTATCACTATCCTGGGCCGAGGAAATATATCCATGAATGGACCTGTTGATATCTGTTTCAATTGCCTGTTTCAAGAGATCATTCGGTTCATATTCCCAATTATTGTCAAAGGGTTGTTTCTTTAGTATTAGGGTGTAATGGTCGAGGTAATTCTGATTTTTATTTGAACTATCAGATACAGAAAGAAAATATTGCCCATGTGATAAAAGCAGATTGGGGATGATCTCAGCTTCATTAACCGAATAAGCATTTAGATCATAGATCTTTTCTCCGATGGAATTATAGATGTTGATACTCATATCAATGCTGTTCACTGGGGTGATCGATATATTATATATAGCCTTCTCCTCGTCAACAGTGAATTCATACCAGTCCTGATCTGATAGGGGATTAATATAGCCCTGAATACGGGTTTTAAGAAAATTAGCTTTATTGATACTGTCATTTGGTTCCATCTCGAATTGAGGGATCAACTCTTTTAGACCAAGGTACAGTTGATAGGGAGTCCTTTCATTTTGAGAATTTTTATTTTTATTGTATACTTTTATAAAATATTCCCCGCTGTTAAGGAGCCCAAAATTTTTTAAAATTTCAGGTTCATCCAGGCCCATGCTGTCAGCTTTTTTAATCATAAATCCCAGGTTGTTATACAGTTCGATCACAGGATCGATATCCGGAATACTTGTGATCTCAAGGGACAAAACATTGCTTTTACCGGTAGTAGAGAATTTATACCAGTCCGCTTCCTGATCATCACCATCAATAACCAGGTTAATGGCAGGGTTGAAATAGCCCTTTATATACCCGTTGGTAATATTAATAAAATTGGCTTCCACTAATTTATCGTTTGGTTCCATTTCCATAGTATCATCATGGGTATATTCTTTTATCATGAGTGTATATCTTGTCTCTTCAGACATAGATGGCATACCCGATATTTTTATATAATAGACACCCGGGTGAATAACTATATTTTTTAATACGATCTTTTTCTGTTCTTCTTTCAGGGGGTTCCGGACCGGATATGTATGTTTAAGTAATGTATTCTGATGATACAGACTTAAAACAAGATGATTTTCTGCTTTAACGGACAGGATAATATCCATCAGATTTGTGACTGATTCTGTAATGATAAATTTATAATAGTCAATATCCCTGTGATCCATTTTTCCTGTGAGGCTGATCGGAAGTTTGATAAGCTGGCTTTCCCACCTGGTATTATTCGGTTCGACCTCTTTCTTTTTATTTATGGTGCAGGATATGAGAAAAAAAAGAAGTAGTATTAATAAGCATTTTCTCATCCTATTATACTATCATAATTGTAAGTTTTGTCAAGATAAAACAGGATAATTTATAAGCTATTTTTTCTTATGCGGAAAGATCTTTCCGGTTATTGCTACTTTGGATATTAAAATCCTGTTTGAAAAAAAATCCACCAGTTTATTTACGCTTTCTTCCGGATTGACAGTAATATCACTTGATTGATTCAAGTTTTTAAGCTGGATCAGTTTGGGCCTGATATCACCGATCATAGATTGATCCACCTGTTCTTCATTAGTAATGTAGCTAAGTTTTTTTGTCAGGATATTCTGGATCTTTTTCAATTGTTCGTTCAATTGGGATGTCTGTTCTTTCAGCTTCATTTTATTCGCAGTATTCCTGTTTAACTTATATTCACGGTATAGCTGAGCCATTTGATTAAAATGGTTTTTAAGATCGATTACAAATTCATTGATATCCCTGAAGACGGTCCCGTCAAATTGAATTATTGATCGGTCATGGCCTGCATTATTCTCTATATTTTCTTTCAGATGATCACCTCTTGCAGGATGTGCAGTACCAGCTTTTCTTTTTAGTCTTTCTTTTAATGTGTTTAATCTAATAGTTGCTGAAAAATTGTCAAGATAAAAATGATTGAAAAAGATATTTTCGAAAAGGAATTAAAATGCATAAAAAAGTAAGGATAAACTTTGAAAATGCCTTAATAAATGCATTTTCAAAGTTTTTTGGTCAACGCTTTTTTACATGTATTTTAATTCCTTAACTCTACTTTTTGAAGAAGAGTTGGTCGGAAAAGCATAAAAATGCATTTTTCTATGTATTTTTATGATTTATCCTTACTTCTTCAACCCGAAGTGCATTGTTAGATGCACTTCGGGTTTGTCAATACACCGTAAATTCATTAAAATAGAACAAAGCGAAATGAAAATGAAAAGACCTGACCCCTAATTACTAGTTGATTTATTATTCTTATTTAATAGACTTTATTAAAAGAATTTTATTATTCCTGTATCAGGGAGTAGAATGAATGTATAACAGTGAATGGGAATCCAGAAAACTTATAATTGAAATAGGAAAGAGGTTGTGGCAGAAGGGATATGTAGCTGCTAATGACGGGAATATTTCTGCCCGTTTGAATAAAGATGAGCTGTTAGCAACGGCTACCGGAGTAAGCAAAGGGTTTATGACCGATGATATGATCATCAAGATAGATAATAACGGAAATAGTATAGGAAGAGGAAATAAGTACAGACTTTCCAGTGAGATAAAGATGCATCTGGAGGTCTTAAAACAGCGGAAGGATGTGATGGCTGTGATACATGCTCATCCCTCTTTTTGTACCAGTTTTGCCGTAGCCGGCATTCCATTAAATAAGTGCATCATTCCTGAAGTTATTGTAACCTTGGGCTCTGTTCCTATTGCTCCGTATGGTACGCCTTCCACTTCAGAGATACCGGAATCGATCAAACCGTATATAAAAGAATTTGATGCATTATTACTGGCCAATCATGGTGCTTTGACCCTTGGGAGTGATCTTATGAATGCCTATTTTAAAATGGAGACCCTGGAGCATTCATCCAGAATCATCTATCAGGCCATGCAGCTTGGCAATGTTAATGTCCTGCAGAAAGAGGATGTGGAAAAGTTGATGGAAGTACGGGAAAAAATGAATATACCCGGGAAAGCAGTGCAGTGTACTTATCAGAAGAAAGAGGAGACAGTAGAACAGAAGGATCTGATCAAAACAATCACTACAGAAGTATTAGAGAGATTGAAAAAGAGCAAAGAAACCAATTGAAACAAATGGTTGACAATCGAATATGAAATATTATCATAAGCCCTATGCTGGACCAATTTGTAGAATATTTAAAGAATTTACATCTGACCAAGGAGATCATCACTTTTATCGTCAGCATGATGCCCATTTTTGAATTAAGGGGAGCGATCCCCCTGGCGGTTCTCCATTTTAAGATCCCGATCGTAAAAGCATATATTATATCCTGGGTTGGAAATCTTGTCCCTGTACTGCCGATCATTATTTTTTTAGAACCTATCAGAAAAGCCCTTGCTCATATTAAGTTCATTGATAAATTTTTCACATGGTTCTATGATAGAACGTACAAAAAAAGCAGGAAAGTGATGAAATACGGGGCCATAGGGCTTGCTCTCTTTGTGGCAATACCGTTACCTGTCACCGGAGCATGGACAGGTTCAGCGGTTGCTGTTCTCTTTAATATTAAGCCTCGATATGCTTTCCCCTCTATAATTCTGGGTGTCACCATTGCTGGGATCGTGGTTACCTCGCTTGTTGCCCTGTTCTGATCATAGATTACATTCTTCATCATTCTTCTTTTTATTATTCCAAATAATTGCTATAGTATAGGATAGTTATAGTATAATATTATGGACAATTTATATAAAAAGGGGTATATTATTAATTAAGGAAATAAGGATTTAATATAGGTGTAAATTTAACGGCAGGGAAGAAATGTTCCATAATGTTAAGTAGGTGAGTGCTTTCCCTAATACTATTTCTAGAAAAACAATCGGTTGTCTTGTTTATTTCCTTAATACTATACAGGAGAAATAACTGTTTTTTGTGGATTAAAAAAAGCATTGTTTTTGTTCCTGGTCCTGTTCTTCTCAAATGATTTGACCGCTGTTACCTATTATGTAAAGACAAATGGAAGCGATTTATCCTTAGGGACGACTTGGACCGGGGCTTTCAGAACTATTCAGCATGCTGCTGATATCATGTCATCCGGTGATACTGCTTTTGTGAGCAATGGACGATATTCCGAAGAGATCGATATCACAAATAAGAATTCAATCAATTTTACGGGATACGGGGATGATGTAAAGATAAGCGGGGATTGGCAGACAAATCTGGCATTTAAAGTAGAAGGAAGCCAGAATATCCGGATCGAAAATTTTCATATTTTTTCAAACAACACCGGGATGATCTTTTTAACTAATTCTGATAATTGTACTGTTAGCAACATCAGGATATATGATAATAATTTTAATAGAGACCTGGGATTTGCGATCAAACTGATCGATTGTGATAATAATAGGATCGTTGGCAATACGATCTATCACATTGAAAGCATAAGCAACACCCGGACCTGTTTCGGGGTGTATCTCTTCCATTCACATAATAATGTTATCTTGTCTAATGAGATCAAAGAATCAGGGAGCGGAGCACTTTACGGGGGCATAGATATCTGGTTCCACGGTATCTATCTGTTAAACAGTGATAATAATTATCTTCGGTATAACCTTCTCCATGATATGGACCATAACGGTATCCATATCATAGCTGATAATACAAAAGGGGCTCCTTTTACATTTTTGGATAATAAGATACTGGATAATACCATCAACGGAATAGACCGGGCCATCACGACCCGTGAGGTCCAGTTGAATATCAGTGACAGTTTTACAGGACAGATCATCGGAAGGAACAGGATATGGAATACGGCAAAGGGGATCGAATGGGATGCGAACAGCACCACATCAGCAGGAAATGGCGGCCTCTGTTTTAAGAACAGTATATCTACAGCTAATTCTAATAATAATTATCTGGAGGGGGTTGTACTGATAGACTGGTCCAGGATCAATTTCTCCTATAATTCGATCAGAGGATACTATAACGGCCTCTCTTTTCATAATTATGATTATTCTCTGAAGAACAATGTGATGGGCAGTAATTATAATCTGAATATTCTGAGAACAGTGGGAGGAGGCCCATCTCAAAGTATTCAGTATTCCTGTACCCAGCTGGGACAGGTGGGTTCAGGAGTAAGTTCAGGTACCGGTAATGTCGGAGGGGATTCTCTTTTCGATACAAAGAGCAGCAATCTCCGTTTACAGTGGAATTCACCCGGTATAGGCGCGGG
>JAHITG010000051.1 GCA_018817865.1 Spirochaetota bacterium | reverse complement strand
TTTAATATATCAGCATACGGACGCTTTAGATCAGGGCCTGACTCTTCAAGCTGTTTGATCCATCTTAAAACTTTTGCCCGATGCTTAATATTTAATGAATCTAAAAATTCATCCACTGGACATTCATCTCTTTCTGTTTGATAAAAATATACTTTATACATTTTTTCTCATATGAATATTATACAACAATTTTGTTGTATTGTCAACTTTTTATTTTTTAACTGCTATATCTTATATACAAATTAAAGTATCACTTTTTTGAATTTTTTTATTTCATAGCCTAGCTTTGATCCCCACCCTATCATCCCCGAATTCCTAAGTCTACCATCCCCCTCCCAACATGTCATTCCCTATTTTTTATTTGTCATCCCCCGGCTTGATCCCTGGAAATTGTCTTGTAGACAATTCCAGGGTTTTTATCCTGGAAAATCTCTGATTTTCCTAGGACCGGGGGATCCATCTGGGGTCTGGCTTTGAATTGTGAATTGGCTTTTCAAATTCACGATTCAAGGCCTGACCCCTCTTATTGTTGAAATCCCATTTCAAACCATTACATTTAATCAGTAAATCCATCCAAGGGGGCAAAACATGAAATACACAAACATCATCCTCACAGTAATCGCTGTTCTCTTATTATTACATCTGATCATCAGCATCTTCCCAATCCGGTCCGCAACTGCCGGCTCCGGAGTCCAGAATGTCAAGATCGTAGACGCCACCCAGGGAGCGTTGTTCAATGCTGGGCCGCTGAAGGTCATCACGGATTAAGTATCGAAGCTGAATATGAAAACATCAGACATCATCAAAAAACTGCAAAAGCTTGAGAACAAAAAGAACCGGGAAGGCATGGCCAGGTACGGCATCAATGTGGAGAAGGCATTCGGCGTATCCATTCCTGTTCTTTTAATCCATGTCAAAAATTTTTAATCAAGGTTGAGGTTGATAAGATGACATATTGTATTAGTAAAATAAAATTCAATTCATTTGTTCTTGCCTTAGTGATGATCTTTATCTTTTTGTATGGATCAGTTGACGCCAGGTTCTCAACCAATGAGATGCTGATCGATTCAGGTTGGGGAGTTTACTGGGCATCACTGGCACTGGCGGATTTTAATAATGACGGTGATATAGACCTTGCTGTAAGCGGATGGGATGGTGGAGGGAATTACAGGATAAGAGTATACAGGAATGCCGGTAACGGCACTTTTAATCCTGCCGAGATCCAGCTGGATGGAAATTCAAGCGCGTATCAGGGATCTGTCGCATGGGGTGATTTAAATAATGACGGTGATTTGGATCTGGCTATGTGTGGTAATGGTTTTTCTTACAGGTTTAGAGTATATACGAACAATGGGGCCGGAGGAATTGGGAACTTCATAGAACCGCAACCCGGATGGGGAGTTTATGGTTCTTCTCTCTGCTGGGCGGATTTTGATAATGATGGTGACCTTGATCTGGCCATTGCAGGAAATCCCGGTGGTGTGGCTGTTGTCAGGGTATACATAAATAACGGGGATAATACTTTCAGCGGATATGTTGAGCCTGAGCCGGGCTGGGGAGTGTCGTGGTCTTACATATCATGGGGAGATTATGATAATGACGGTGATCCGGATCTGGCTGTAACAGGTTCAGGAAAAGTGTTTAGAATATACAGGAATAATGGGAACGGTACTTTTGGAGGGTATTTTGAACCTGATCCCGGCTGGGGTGTTGACTATGCCGCTGTAGAATGGGCTGACTATGATAATGATAATGATTTGGATATTGCCATCGCCGGGAATGATGGAACTTCAAACAGGTTCAGAATATACAGGAATGATGGGAATGGTACCTTCAGTAGTTTTATTGAGCCGGAGCCTGGATGGGGAGTCACCACCGCTTCCATTGCATGGGGGGATTATAACAATGATGGGCATCTGGATATTGGGATTGCCGGTCATGATGGAACTGATTTTCAATTCAGGGTATATAAGAACCAGGGTGATGGAACTTTCAACCCGACTGAGATCGTGCCGGAACCGGGCTGGGGAGTAAACAGGGGAGCGGTTGCCTGGGGAGATACTGATAATGACGGAGACCTCGATCTATTTGTATCCGGCTGGGATACAGGGGGTATAAGAAGCCTGAGGGTCTATACGAATCTCACTATTACAAATGTTGTCAGTACAACTAATGAACCTCCTTTGGTGCCGACAGAAATGGATTCAGAAGATGTCGGGGGATACTGGCGGTTCAAATGGAATAGTTCTGTTGATGACCATACTCCTTCACATGTGTTACGATACAAGGTGGCTATTGGTACAAATCAAAGCGGTGTTTATAATTATACCAGTGAAGCCATAGCCTATCCCCGCGGCCAGGTCAATTTAGGTAATGTTATGAATGTATCGGGAAAGTATTTACAAACCAGTATACCTGCGGATAAAACAGTTTTCTGGAAAGTATGTTCCTTTGATGGAGCTTTGAAAAATTCAGGTTACTCTGCTGAGCAGGTAGCTGAACCACCACCTCCTGAATATGATAATCTTGACAGAGTTGTTGTTGCGCCCAATCCTTTTGAACCCGGAACTTATAACCGTGACTATGTAACCTTTTATTATCTGACTCCGGATTTTCGTATGAAAGTGTATTCCATTGGCGGTGGATTGGTATCTAATATAGAAGGACAATCCACAGGCGGACGGTATAACTGGTATGTGAAAAATGATAATGGGGGACCACTGAAATCAGGAGTATATATTTGCCGCATTACTAACGCAGCAGGCCAGAAAAAGTCTATTAAAATTGTTGTTATTAGATAGTGAAAAAGCTGAAGTTGAAACACGTCATTTTATTTTTTAATATGAAAACATCAGACATCATCAAAAAACTGAAAAAGCTTGAGAACAAAAAGAACCGGGAAGGCATGGCCAGATACGGCATCAATGTGGAGAACGCATTCGGTGTATCCATTCCTGTCCTGCGCAAGTTTGCCAGAGAGATCGGGAAGGATCACTCAATGGCCCTGGAATTGTGGGAAACGGGATTTCATGAGGCACGGCTCCTGGCATGCCTGATCGATGAACCGGGGAAAGTAAAAGAAGAGCAGATCGAAAAATGGGTAAAAGATTTTGATTCATGGGACATCTGCGACATCTGCTGCAGCAATCTTTTTGACCAAACCCCTTTTGCCTATAAAAAAGTATTTGAGTGGAGCAGGAGGGAAGAGGAATTTGTGAAACGGGCAGGATTTGTCCTTATTGCCTGCCTGGCTGTTCATGACAAGAAGGCAAAAGACAGTGAATTCGAAAAATTCTTTCCTGTTATAAAAAGGGAATGCACTGATGAGCGCAATTTTGTTAAAAAGGCGGTTAACTGGGCATTGCGGGGTATTGGAAAAAGAAATATCAGTTTAAATAAGAGGGCCATTGAAACGGCAAATGAAATTTTGAAACTTGATTCCAAAACAGCTCGTTGGGTCGCTAAAGACGCTCTGAGAGAACTGCAGAGTGATAAAGTACAGAAGAGATTGAGGAAATGATGCAAAAAAATAGATCTTCATGCGTCTGATAAAACATATGAAGGAATTGACATATTTTTTTAAATTATTAAGTTATTAATTGTTAAAGGGGGTCGCGGCATTCCATGTCTGACTATTACAATCCGCAAAGGACAAGAAACCTCTATGATCCGGCCAACAGTAAACCTTTCAAATTAAGCCGGAGCAAGATCGAGCTTTTTATGGACTGTCCGAAATGCTTTTACCTGGACAGACGGCTGGGCGTGGGCCGTCCGCCGGGATTCCCCTTTGCCCTGAACAGTGCCGTGGATGCTTTGCTGAAAAAGGAATTCGACCTCCTCCGCAAGGAAAAGAGATCCCATCCGCTCATAGAAAAGTATAATATCGACGCCATGCCTGCCGAACACGAGAAACTGGATGAATGGAGGGAAAACTTTAAAGGCGTTCAATTCCTGCATGAGAAAACCAATCTCCTCCTGCACGGCGCTATTGACGATCTCTGGATCAACTCCGCAAATGAATATATTGTCGTGGATTATAAATCAACAAGCAAGGACGGGGATATTGTTGTCCTGGACAAGGACTGGCAGATCACGTACAAGCGCCAGATGGAGATCTACCAGTGGCTCCTCCGGAACAACGGCTTTAAGGTGTCTGATACCGGGTATTTTGTCTACTGTAACGGAAGGACCGATGCCGAGAAATTTGACGGCAAGCTTGAATTTGACCTTACTATAATTGGGCATAAAGGCTCTGACGGCTGGGTTGAAGATACGGTCAGGGCGATACGCGCCTGTCTTGACGGGGACGTCATACCTCCGGCCGCAGAGACTTGCGATTATTGCGCTTACCGCGAAGCGGCGTTTAAAGCTGCGGAAGGAACGGTCGGCAAGGTGAACATTTAAAAAGTAAGACG
>JAHITG010000539.1 GCA_018817865.1 Spirochaetota bacterium | reverse complement strand
CGGTCTTTGTCTATCTTCACCACATCATAGTAGTCTCCCCCGATGAACTCGGCAGGAGAATAGTAAGCATCTATAGCTATCTTCTTGATCACCTCTATCTTCTCTGGCAAAAAGAGCTTCTGGATGGTCCCGGCGATCTCCATGTCCTGTTCGATCCTCTCCTTGATGATCGATTTCTTATACAGCCGTGCATTCTCTATTGAGACACCGGCCTGGGAACTGATCAGCTCAAGTATCCTCAGGTCCTCTTCTTTGAAGAGCCCGCTGACCAGATGATTGTCCAGATAGACCACCCCGAGCAGTTCATTCTTGGTCACGATCGGGGCACAGAGTACTGATTTAAATCCTTTTCCTACAATTGAGGCCTGGGTCTTCAGGTCTACATTGGTAGAAGCATCATCGATGATCAAAGGTTTTCGGCTCTCGATCACCTTCTTTAAGATACTCTTGCTCATGGTAAAGGTGGAGGACTCATCTGATTTCACACCACGCACAACCTTTGTCTCCAGCTCCATGGGTTTGCCTTCATCCTTGTCCGGATAAAGTAGCAATAAACCCCTCTCCGCACCCACCAGCTCAATGGTCCTGTCCATGATCTTCTCCAAAAGCTCATCCAGATCTAATATTGATGAAAGATATCGGCTGGTATTCAAGACTGTGGTCATTCGCCTCTCCAGCTGGAGACGGTCCTGCTGAGTGGCAGTGGTGTCAACTTCCTGCTTTTTGGTTTCTTCACCCAGAAGATCCAATGTTCTCTGAAGGTCAGGGGACGCACCCATTTCTGAAAAGAATTCTTTTGCTTTAAGCAGGTACTCTTTTCCTTTTTCTTTACCGTAATTTCTTGAATAACCCTCTTTAAACAGGAACTTTCCGAGCTCATAGTATGCTACTGCCAGTTCATAATTGTACTTATATTTCTTTAAAAAATTTATTGCCCTTGTAAAAGAATCTATCGCCCTTTTTTTCTCTCCCTTGAGCCAGAAATACTTTCCTGTCATATATGAACCTAATCCAAAATAAACCTTAAACAACCTTCCCCACTTCATAGCCTGCTTACACATAAAATAAGCCCGTTTTAAATATTTTTTTCTTTCATTAAAAGAAACTTTCTCTTCTTCCAGAGAGGTCAAGTATGCATCAGCTGTATAAGCAAATATAACCAGGGCCCACATTCCCCTAGCCGGAGAGCTCAATAATATTTTTGCACCATTTTCCCCCAATTCGATGGCTTTCTTGAATTTCTTTTGTCTGGTATAGGCAAACACCAGATCAGAATGAGCCCGGACTATATGAGGAACTTCTTTCACCTGAAATTCATATTTCAGTGCCTCTTTGATCATGGCGATGCAATCTTCATTAACTCCCTGTGTGAGTATAAGAGAGTGGGCATAAAGATATAAGGACCAACCCTGTGTCCTCAAATCCTTAACATCTTTCATCAGGTCAAGATATTCTTTATTCATTATAACCGCTTTTTCCAGTTCTCCTTTTAACATATAAGACCAACCGGTAAAGACATAGGCAACTCCGATATCCCATCGTTCACCATATTGTATGAGCAGGTCCCTTGCCTTAAGACCATTCTCTATTGCACGGTCCACCTGATTCCAGGCATAATACAGAAAACAAAAATAAGCATATGCAAAACCTTCCATTATCTTATCTTTTATCCGCAATGCTGTTTCCAGACCTCCCTTAATATACTTTTCCCCAAAGGAAAAAGCACCCAATGCACTCCATAAAGAACTGTTCGTACTATGCAGCCAGCTGAATTCATATGTACCCGCTATCTTATCTACAAGATTCATGCTTTTTAATCCGGCATACCCGCTCTTTATCAGGTCAATAAAATAATAACAGTATGCAAGTCTCATGTAGATCTTTGCACCGATCTTCCTCTGTTCATCATTCTTATGTTTATCATTAATAAAAACCTTTGGAAAGAATATATGGAACAGCTGAATAGTAACCTCACGGGTAAAACCCAGCATTGTCCCCAGCGCTGTTTTCGGCATGCTTTTTATTTTTAATATTGTTAAT
>JAHITG010000538.1 GCA_018817865.1 Spirochaetota bacterium | reverse complement strand
ATGGGAATATATATTTTACGAATGAAGGTTATAGAGTATGACAATAACAAGCCCAAAGAGAAGATCGTAACATCTTTGGTCGTACTGGGCAACAATTTAAGGTAAGATGATGAAGAGAATTTTATTAATATTGATCCTTTTTTTAATTGTGACCCCTGTTCTTGCTGATGTCCCCTACTGGGAATGTTATGGAGGAACTACTATCAGCTGGATTTTATCATCCGAGGATTTTCATGGGGGTGTTAATGCAGCCAAGATGTCGGATCCCGCTTCAAGCACCTATAAGATCATGTACCAGTCCGTTGCGATCGATCCCTCTAAGAGCTATTCAGCTGAAGCCTGGGTCAAGAATATTGATTATACAAACGCAGAATATGTTAAGATACGCCTGGGATTTTATAAAGATGACTCTTGGCTGGGAAATTCATTCAAGTATTATACGGATCAGAATACAACCACTCGTAATTCATGGGTGAGTTTATCCATTTTAAATCAGCCGGCTAATGGAACGAATTATTATGCAAAAATTGGATTATATGTACATTATCCCGCTGCCGGTTCCTATACTGCATTCTGGGATGATGTAAAGCTGTATGCGACCGATGCTCCGGGTGTTAATCTTCTGAAGAACGGGGATTTTGAGACTACAACAGGGCCTGTTGGCGGTGCTGCTGCAGTAGATACCACCGCATCCTTGTCCAATACAAAAATAACTCTGGATAGAAAGATTTTCTCCCCATATGGAAATGAGAAAGTAAAGATCAGTTTCAACCTCCCTTTTAAAAATTCTGATCTTCTGATCAGGGCCTATGACAGCAAAGGGAATCTTGTAAAAGATATATATAATGGTGATGAATTAAAGGCGACCTTCCCGGCGTATTCCGGGGAAGTGTACTGGGATGGAAAGAATGATCTGGGTGAGAAGGTGCGGATAGGGCCCTATTTTATTATTCTGGAAGCAACGAATTTGTATACCGGCGAGGTGACCAAAATGAAGGCCCTCATCATTATTGGGAGAGAGTTGAAGTGATTTGATTAATCATATGATTCAATTTCCTCATTCTCGAATGGCATCAGTGCCATTCTCCGAGGGAAAAATCTATTTTGCCCTCCGTGGCAAAATTACGATTTTTCAATCCGGAAATTTTCATCATATGATTAATCAATTTTTGAGATAGATTTATATAAGACGTCAGGTTTTGGAGGCATTAGTATGAAAAATATAATAAAAATTGTAATTATACTATTTATTATTATTAATATACCCCAATCCGGCTATACAGCATTTTCCGAAAAGTTTAATGGGGCCAGGCCCATGGCTATGGGAGGAAGTTTTGCGCCGATGGCTGATGATATCAATGCCATATATTACAATCCGGCCGGTCTGATCTCTATTACCGGCTTATCTGTCGGCGGGAGTTTCCTCCAGTATTACAACATGAGCGAACTTCAGAATTTTACGGTCTCCTTGGCGTATCCGACGGACACTGCTTTTGGAGCTTTCGGAGCCAGTTATCATTCTTACGGGTACTCCCTATACACAGAGACTGAAATGGTCTTTACTCACAGTCTGATCCTTTTAAGAAATATCAAATTCGGATATAACCTGAAGTATCTGACCCTTTCCTTGAATCCTGATCCTGCTATCACACCCGTGATCGAATACGGCTCAGACTCTTTTATGACCGTGGATGTAGGAGTTCAGGCGGATTTTGACAGGAATTTTTCCGCAGGGGCTTATGCGATGAATGTGACTTCGCCTATGATTGGGAAGAACAATGCAGAAGAATCGGATCAGAAATTTACCTTTGGAGTAGCCTATAAACCGGCAGGAGGATTAACAACGACCCTCTCCTTTGACAAAGCAATTGAAGACGATTATCAGATAAGAGCGGGTGCTGAGATGTGGGTTTATAGAATGCTGGCACTCAGGGGCGGTATCCAGAGCAGGCCGTTCAATTTTACATTCGGAGCAGGATTGAATTATAATGTCGTATATATTGATTATGCCCTTGTGCACAACAGTCTTCTGGACCAGTCCCATATCTTTTCAATTTCCATGATGCTGGGGAAGGGACTGACACGTGATATTTTTATTGATAAGAAGAAGAAAGAAAAACCAATTACCGGTGTAACAGAAGTCTATTATACCGGGCCCAAGATCAATATCAATACGGCTACGCTGGACGAGCTGACAGAATTACCCCGCATCGGCCCGAAAACGGCTCAAAGGATCATAGAGGACCGTAATGCTAAGGGTCCTTTTAAGTCCATTCAGGACCTTACCCGGGTTAAAGGGATCGGTCCAAAAACATTTGATAAAATGAAGCATATGCTGACGGTCGGCAAAGATGAAGATGTAAAAGAGATACCCCGGTTCAAGGGATTTGATCTCAATACGGCTCAAATGAAGGATTTCGTTGACAAGGGAGTCTCTCCGTTATCCGCCATCAAGATAATCAAGTACCGGGAGGAGAAAGGAGGCATTACCGGCCTTGATGAGTTGAATAAGATAGAAGGTGTCAAAGCAGAAGATATTGAAAAGATCAGGAAGTTAGTTGAAGAAGTAAAATAGTGATCTATATAAAAAGAAACACCGATGTAGCAACAGGCCTTTAGGCCTGTTATAAATATGTAAAGATGAATTGAGTTTAAATAACAGACCTGAAGGTCTGTTACTACATACATGATGAGATAAAACAACATTGTAGCAACAGGCCTTTAGGCCTGTTATAAATATGTAAAGATGAATTGAGTTTAAATAACAGACCTGAAGGTCTGTTGCTACATACATGATGAGATAAAACAACATTGTAACAACAGGCCTTTAGGCCTGTTATAGATATGTAAAGATAGAAGAATTTTTAAATTGATGAAACGAATCATATTAATTTTAATTGTACTATTTTTCTGTACCGGAATGGCTGGGGCTGAAATACCTGCAAAGGATAGAAAATTTTTTACTCAGTTTATTGAGAAGAAACGGGATATCAATAAGATTAAATTGAAATATTTGAAGAGGCTCTTTCCGCTTATCGGATTATCCGAAAAAGAGGCAGAGACGGTTTATGAGCAAAAAGAAAAAGAATCTGTTGAAGATTATAGTGATCTGAAAGATCTGGGATTCAGTGATAAAAAGATAGAAATACTGGCAAAATATTTTACCATCAAACCAGCGGAAGCGAAAAAAGAGGAAAAACCGGTTAAAGAAGAGAAACCGGGAAAAGAGAAGCCTCCGGAAAAAGTATCAGTATCTGAAAAATCCGAAGGTGATACTTCAGTGGATGACCTTTCTGAAGTGATGGATGAACAGGAAGTGGAAGAAGAGGAAGAGATCGAATCGCTTCAGAAATACCTGGATAAACCCCTTGATCTGAACAAGGCACTACGGGCCGAATTGATGGAATTGCCTGAAGTTTCACCTTTGATCTCCGTACGGATCATTAAATACCGCCAGGATAATAACGGTTTTAAGAGCGTGGCAGACCTGAAAAATGTAGAAGGGATCGATGAAGATATATTTAATAAGTTAAAGAATTATGTTACGGTCGGTTTTAAGGATGTTATCGTTACGGTCCCGTCCGGTGAAAAGGTCATTAAAAGGGAGAAGCTGAAGGATAAGGATTTCAGCGGGCGGATGATCCTGAGAATGTACACCCGAAGACCCATGGATGATGCTTATTCCCGTCGTGACATAGGTGATTACAGTGACAGGGATCTGAGTTATAAATTCCTTTATAACCGGTTTGATCTGAATTTTTTTAAATTCCTTCACATGGAATTCATGGGTGAGCGGGATTACGGAGAACAGGGGTTAAAACCCGGCAACAGCCTGGAGATCGATGAACTGAAGATCTATGACATGGTAATGTGGAATGTTTACATTGATAAAGTAGGTCCGATCGAGCGTCTGCTGGTTGGAGATTATAAAATGGAGATCGCCCAGGGGCTTCTATTTGAGGAGAGTTCCAAGCTGGCTATTTTACAGAACAGTATATACAAGAGCCCTGTAAAGAAGAAAGACAGGGGTATAAAACCGCATCATTCTGCTTTTATGTCGCGTGCCTTATACGGGGCAGCAGCACAGTTCCATGCAGGCCCGGTTATGATCCTTCCATTTATATCCCAGAAGAAGTGGGATTCTCAGCTGAAAGATCGGGATGATGATGATAATGATAATGACGGTATTGATAATGTGGATGACCCGGACAAAGACGGTGACGGTATCCTTGATACTAATGATCCGGATATTGAATACTCAGGATCAAGCAGTATAGATGATATTATACAGTATTCAGGAGGGGATAACCACCGGACAGACCGTGAGATCGGAAACAGGGAGAATTTTACGGAAGATCTTTACGGCGGCCGGGTAAAGCTGAAATTCAACAATGAACGGTTCAGTATCGGCGGGACTTATTATCAGGCAGAGTACAACCACCTGGTGGATCCCGAGTTTTCCGAAAGGGATAAGTATTACGAGTTCAGGGGCCGGGGATTGAACGGAGGCAGTGTCGATTTTGATCTTTATATCCGGAATTTTGATCTTTACGGTGAAGTTGCACGCTCCTGGTACACCATTGAGACCTGGCAGACAAACAAGGCTCATCCTGATTTTTCAATAAGGGCTGAATTGACCAATCTGAATGGCACTGAGGATGTGGGATACGGGAAAGTGTTTGGATTGATATCTGATTTTAAGGTATTCCGGCTGTCCTCATTTTATTTTGATCTGGATCCCAATTTCTACAGCCCTCATGCCAATGTCTTTAATGAGAATGACAGGAATATTCAGGGGGTTTTACAGGGTATCTACGGAAAGCTCTCTCCTGACCTGAAAGTATGGGGTTATGCTGAATTCTATAAGAAGAAATGGAGGAGTTGGGATCAGGGGAACATTCCCTACAAACAGGAATATAAAGGCGGATTTGAGAACAGGATAACACGCCGTGTTTCATTTTACTGGCAGGGAACATATCAGTTCGGCACGGACCAGTATGACCCGGATGAAAGGCGCAGGCTGGTGATGAGATATCAGCTGGATTGGACACCTGTAAAGATAGTCCAGTTCCGCATGCGGTATGAAAATACAACGGTTCGGTATCCGTACAGGAATGAACCGTCTCAGAGTGAGTTTGCTTACGGTGATGTCGGGTATACCCATGTAAAAATAAAACCCACAAGCCGGCTGACCCTCTATTCCAGGCTTATGTATTTTTATACTACTGATTTCGATGCGGCTGTTTATGTCTATGAAAATGAGCTCAGTTTATGGCCGGTACCTGTCAGAAGTTTTTCCGGAAAAGGGTACAGGTTCTTTATTTACATGAGTAACCGGATGACAAAAGAATTTTCATTTGAGGCCAAGTACAGTGTGACACATGATTATTCACTTGAGAGGACGATCGATTCATCGGATCATGATTATCGATTTCAGGTGATCTATAAATGGTAGGTTGTATGAAGAAACGATTTATTATTTTTTTATTGTTTTTGTTCATGTCCGGCACCCGTCTGATCGCTTATACCTATATCGGCGGTCTTTTTCTGGGTGATGTTGATTATGCGCTTGACAGCCGGTCCCTTGGTATGGGGGGAACCGGGATCGCCTTCAGTTCCTCTCCATTGGCTGTAAAGAACAATCCTGCCAATATCAGCATGGCGGACCGGATCACCCTTCAGGTGAACGGCATACTGCAGGTTGTCAGTGAGGATATCCTGGTTACTCAGAAAGTGACATCGGATGGCCCTTCTTCTTCAGATAATAATATCAATGATCAGGTCTATTTTAATTTTCAGTCAGCAGGGGTAATCATACCTTTAATGGACATGATCGGCATCAATATCAGTTATTATGACTTTCTTGATTTTAATTACCGTAATGATACCATTAAATACAAGTCTGCGCAGGAAAAGATAGGATTTTATGATCTTGAAGCAGCAGGGGCATTGAACAGTCTTTCGATCGCTGCTTCGATCAATATAAAGAAGATCCTCTATGTCGGAGCCGGTTTTGATATTTTACAGGGGTCAAAGTCCTTGAAGAGTATTGTATATAATTACCCGGTTGGTAATTCAAAAACTGAAGATATTTCAGAAAGTATAGATATGGCCGGGTCCCGTATTAATCTGGGAGTGAATGTTGCTGTAAGCAGGTCCCTTCACGCGGGATTGTTTTATCAGACACAGCCAACCGTCTCTTTTAAGGGGGATCAGAAAAATGAACTGACCGGTTCGAGTGTAAAGATCGATCATGAGATAACTTATCCTCAGCGGTATGGTATCGGATTAGCTTATGAACTCCTTGCAGGGTTCAATACGGTCTTTGCAGCTGATTTTATCTTTACACCGTGGAAGTATAATACTGTTTTTAAGGATAATACGGTCAGCCCCTCGTCCGAAACAAATTTGAGGGACCTTGCTCCTTATCAGTATTTGAGCAATTCATATGAACTGCATCTGGGAGCAGAGCACATGATCATACTGAAGGCAAAAGTTCTGAAGATGCCTATCCGGTATGGACTGCTGTATGTGCCTCATTACATTAATGACAGGATCGAACTGGCCATGATCACCTTCGGGCTTGGTTTTGAAGGGCCGTATCTTCTTGATTTCTATACAAAGATCGATATTTCGTTAGGCATAGGGAAACGCAATTTTATCGGTACCTATGGTAAAGAGCCGTATGATCCGGCAGTGGAGGATGAATTGAAACCCAGGGTCGATGAAAGTATCAGAAGTATTTTAGTCAGTCTCAGTCTGGGTTTTTAAGTGAATAGGAATTATAGAATATGATACGAAAAATATTAATATTATTATTGTTCAGCCTTTTATCTTTCAGCGAACTTTTAAGTTATTCCTATTATAATAACTATTATACCACATTTGGTGATTATACTTTCGGTGTGAATGCCAGGCAGCTTGCTATGGGAGGAGTTATGGGGCTGAACGAGAATGGAGCTTTGAACCTTTCATATAATCCCTCGGCCCTTGCCCTGTCAAAGAATATGATCTTTACTTTTTCAGGGGAGCTGGTTTCTGTCTCTGAGAACATTGATACGTATATTTCCACATCAGAAGATGATGCTGACCTTCAGAATAATTCATTTGCTTTATGGGACTGGGGAAATGCAGGGCTTTCGATCGCTTTTCCGCTTGGCAAAGGCGTGGAATCTTTTCATATCGGGGTAGCTTATACCAAATACCTGGACCTGAATTATAATAATGATTATATTGTTTATACTCTGGACAGCACCATAGATGATTATATCCGGTATGCAGGGAAGAGGGACCAGTGGCAGGGACAGGTACATAAGATGCCGCTTGGCGCAGCCGTGAACATCATGGATTTTCTTTTATTGGGTGTTTCTTATAATATATTTTCTGGAGAAGCAGATCAGCTTTCCATGGTTGATATTTATTCGGCTTCAAATGATTCCACTTATACCAGGAGTTCAGAAATAAAAGCCGGGAACATCAATCTCGGGGCAACTATTAAAATATTTAAAAACCTTGCCATAGGAGGATATTTTGAGACAGCCCCTGAAATGAAGATAAAAGACAGTTTGACTTTGTCTTATGAGGGGACTAACCTGGAGTATACCGGTATAATAGAGAGGAAGATCACATATCCGGATATTATCGGCATTAATTTTTTATTCAGGGCCAATGATTATTATGATTCCAGATTTCTTCTGGATATTACTTTAAAGAATTATAAGAACATGAAGTACAGGGTTGATAAATACAGCGGAGATATTTTCAGTATATCCGGCGGATTGGATGTACTGCAGTCATATACAAATACGTATTCTTATCAGAAGGACACTTCCCTTTCAGATACATCAGCAGAGGTGCATAATGTTGTAGAAATCTCTGTCGGTGGAGAGCATCTCTTCTCGATCGATAAAAAATCAAAATTTCCCGTACGGTACGGTTTTTTATACAGGCCTTCTTCAGTGGAAAATGACATTAAGCTGATAGCGATCTCTTTAGGTGCCGGGCTCCATGTAAGCCTTCCGTCAAGGGTTATGGTAGAAGTTGATTTTGGATATATGGCCGGGATACGGGAGACCATAGATTATCAGGATGGAAAATATCCGTCTATGTTTACGGGAGATACATCCTATCTGCGTAAGATCAAAGAGACCTTCAATATTTTTATGCTTTCTCTGCGGGTGAAGTATTAATTAAGTTTTTGGAAAATTATGAGTTATTTTATTATAAGTGCCAGTAGTTCCTGCTGAAAGCAAAAAAATGAAATATGTTTTAATAACTGTTTGATAATGATTTTACAAACATTTCTGAAAGCTCAGGATCGAATTGCGTTCCGGCTCCTTTTTTAATGATGTTCAGGGCGTCTTTCAGGGGTTTGGCTTCCTTGTAATGCCTGTAGGATGTAATGGCATCATAGGTGTCCGCGATCTTGATAATGCGTGCATAGATCGGGATCTTCTTTCCTTTTAAGCCGTCCGGGTAGCCCGGGTATTTACCTGTATTGTTCCCATCCCATCTTTCATGATGATGTTTGATGGCTAAAAGTATCTTAGCCGGGATATTGAACTGCCTGATAAAGTTGTATCCTCTTTGCGGATGTGTTTTCATGTATTGATAATCTTCTTTATTGAGTTTTTCATTGGAATCAAGGATCTTGTCCTCTACGAAAAGTTTTCCAACATCATGAAGAATCGCGCTGGTCCAGAGGTCGGCGACCTCCTCATGAGAGATTACATTATTTTTTATCAGATTGGGGATAACTAAATTAATAAGCTGCTGCACGCGTGAGGAATGCTGTAAAGTTACCTGGTCTTTGTTTTCCATAGCCTGCAGCATGGTGGGGATAACTGTTGTACTCATGGAATGATCGCTCCTTTGTTTGAATTAATATAATTATCGTATAGATCAGAAAAATCCTTTATAGTTTTGTATGGAATGATATTGTTGCTCTAATGATTTAAAGTAAGGTAGCCGCAGGCTTTAGCCTGGGTATTACTGAAACAATGTACTTAAACGCAAGCTAAAGCTTGCGACTACCATTATTTTATCAAAATATTTATTTTAGCAACGTACTCTAAAATACTGCTTGAAAAAAAGTTGACAACTCTTTTGTGAATTATATATTCTTCAATAACAACAGAAAAATTTTAGTGAAAGCGATTTAGTAAAAGCGTTTTATTTATATCAGCTCAAGCAAATCAATGACCAGGAGATGACAAAATGAAAAGATTTATAGGTATATTTATCCTTATCATGATCATCCTTGCCGGCTGTGTAGCCAGAAAGATTGATAATAAAAAGGAAGTCTTTTTTCTGATCAGAGGAACCCCTGAAGAGATCAATTTATGGCAGAAGGCTGTTGACCTTTTTATGAAGGAGAATGAGGATGTAAAGGTCCGGCTGGAATTTGTACCTTACAGTGAATACTGGTCCAAGATCGAGACCATGATGGCCGGCGGTACTTCACCTGATGTAATATTCCTGGAATCCACACGAATGGCTTCATTCATTCGCTTGAAAGCATTACAACCGCTGGATGAATATGTAGAAAAGGATAAGGGCTTTAATAAAAATGATTTTTATCCCCAGGCGATCAATGCCTGCCTTTATAATGACAAACTGTACGGTATTCCCAATGATATGGCCATCTATGCGCTGTATTACAATCAGGACCTCTTTCAGCAGGCAGGTGTACCTTATCCGCCGAAAGACTGGAACTGGATGGATTTTTTATCTGCTGCAAAGAAACTGACTATTGATAAGAACAAGGACGGGACACCGGAAACATACGGCTTTAACATCGGCTGGACCTACTATTTATGGATCTGGCAGAATGGAGGAGACTTTTATGATAATCCGAAGAATCCCAAAAAAGCTGTTTTCAATTCGAAAGAGACAAAAGAGGCTCTGCTCTTTTTGAAAGACCTGATGCATAAGTATAAAGTCGCTCCTACTTTTGCCCAGGCTTCCAGTTTCGGATCATCTGCCGAGATGTTCATGACAGGACGGGTAGCCATGATCATTGAAGGTCACTGGATGGTGCCCCAGTTCAAGCAGATAAAATCATTTACCTGGGATGTAGCTAAAACCTCAGCAGCAGAACTTCCAAAGAAAAGGGTGAAAGCCAACTATAATGCAGGCTCCTGCTTTTCCATACCGAGACTTTCTGAGAACAAGGAGAATGCATGGAAGCTGATCAAGTTCCTTTCCGGTGATAAGGGTCAGGAGATCCTGATATCAGCCGGTTTTTCTACACCGGCGCTCAGGACGGAAAAGATAACAGACCTCTTTTTAAAATCTTCACCTCCGAAGAATAACGGCATGTTTTTGGATATGATCAATGTAGCGCATCTTCCGCCTGTGATCCCCAAGTATAACGAGATGAGCGATATGCTTTACCGGGAGCTTGATTATATCTGGCTGGACAAGAAGCCGATCGATGAAGTTATGAAGAGTATTGAAAAAGAACTGAATAAGTTCATTGAATAAAGTTTTAAAATAGTAGGGACAAGGCATGCCTTGTCCCTACAAAGTAACCAAGCAAACTTCGTTTTTTATTTGTTGTATTATAAATAATTACGCAGGTTATACCCTTCGGGTACAGGTACTCTGCGGCTATCTGATGCCTAAAAGGCGGGGCTAAAGCCTTTTGATACATTATATGTAACTACAAAAAATGATATAGATTTGCCAACCCGAAACAAGGGGGTGTGGTATCTTTAGGGTTAATAAATATTTCCAGAAAATTAGAAATTGCTTGACTTTCAGGTGGAAATTTGTTATATTTATGAAAGCGGTTGAGCGAAAAGGCTTTAATGAGGTGGATTATGAAGGGAAGTTATATGCATAAGATCACAGCTATTATACTATTTGTTTTGATCCCGTTCTCTGTTCATGCCGGTCTGCAGATCATCAGTGATTTTGAGAGTATCTATACAGATCACTGGCTGGAAACATACCCGGAAGGAGCCGGGACAGGAAGCAATTATGTAGTAACTTCTGATAAATTTTATAATGGAGCCTGTATTGAATTCCGGGGAGATAATATCGGCGGTGGTGGTGGCATGACTGACAAGATGCTCTGGAAATGGATCAATGCCACAGAAATGTCATGGGCTAATTACAGCAGATTTATTATTGCTTTTAAACCTGTCAATGCTTATCTAGTAGGAAGCGATAATAATAATCTGAATTTTGGTTTATCTGTTAAAGAACCGGCTGGCGATACTTCAGGATGGAAGGGAGAGGTTTGGGAATATTATATTACAAATCATAATTTAGTAACAAATAATTCGTGGTATCTGTGGGAGTCAGATATTACTTCTAGTGGATTCGATGGTAGGACTAATGAATGGCCTAATGGATGGAACACACGATTTAACAAGTGGAGAGATGTAAGTTATGACGGTGAATCAAACAATAATGCTTTCCCTCCTACGGGATTGAGAGAGATTGATTTATTTTATAAATCAGCAAGTGCTGACCTTGATGACCAGAAAGTCCGGCTCGATTTCATGGCTGTTCTTTCCACACCTCAGCCCACTGTTGCCCGAGTTACGAATTTTTATCCGTTAACTCTCAACTGGGCTGACCCGGCTCCGAACCATCCGGTCTTTAATATCATGATCTATACAAACACCAATGCCGCACCCGTAAGCTCAACCCTGGTAACAGATGCGGAGAGTAAAACATCAGCATTGATCAATGCCCATGATCAGAATTTAAAGCCCTTTACAAAATATGCATGGCGCATTCAGTCAGGATATATCGTAACACCTCCCTCGGGAGCCTTTAATAAATATACAATCAGCAAGACCATGGTTTCGGGCATTACCACGACCACGCTATGGAGCGGACTCTCATCTGTGGCTTATTTTACCAATAACGGGATCAAGCCGTTATCAAGTTGTTTCT